>CALCUQ010000227.1 GCA_937906795.1 uncultured Bacteroidales bacterium
TATAGTATTTTTTTGTTCATTTTAGTGGCACGATTTTAGTACAAAATTAGAAAAAATATCAAATAGTTGTTTTACCGGTAAAAATTGTGCAAATTTGCATCTTGTATAAATATTTATAATGTTGAGAAAATTGGATTTTATTAAGAAGTTTAGGACACTGGCCTATGTTTTGGCGGCTGTATCTATGGTATTTGTTTCTTGTTCTAAAGATGAGGAGGAAGAATTGCTTAATTCAATGGGTGGTGATTTGAGATTTGATTTGCCACCTTATGCATATGTTGGTGATGTTTTTGATATTAAGGCATATGGCATTACTGATCCTGTAAAGGATTCATTGACATATAACTGGTATGCTCCGGAAATGCCTGTAGATACAATTGCCGTAGATCATATTAGAATTACAATTCCTGATTCACTGGCAACATATAGTGTGTCGTTGAATATATCTGCTACAGAATACTATGGCAGAACATATTCTACAACTGTTACAGCTGTTGACCCTTCATGGAACGGCTCTTTGACAAATCTTGCGGAACCTGTGGATTCCATTCTTGACGGCAGGGATAACCAATGGTATCATATTGTTAAGATTGGTAACCTTGAGTGGTTTGCAGAGAACCTAAATTGGGATGGTGCTGGTAGCAGTTATGCAAACTCTCAAGCTGCAGCGGATGTGTTTGGAAGATATTATACCTGGGAAGATGCTACAGGTGGTGTTTCTGCATCGGGCTTGGGAAAAGGTGTCCAAGGAGTTTGTCCACAGGGATGGAGTATCCCTACAAATGAAGACTGGTTGGATCTGGCTTATACTGTATTGGGGAGCAAGGAGATTAAATTTGAGGAGAAATGGATGAATCTGGCTAATGATCTGATGGGTGAAATCTATTTTAACGGAAAAAAATTCTGGCCATATTCTCCATATGTTACACCAACAAACAAATTTGGCTGGAATGCAATGCCTGTTGGATGTTGTTATGATGACTATAGTCAGTTTAAAAATATAAATTCTTACGGTATGTGGTGGAGTTGTACTGAGAATGACCAGACAACTGCATATTACAGATATATTTACAAAGAGTACCCAGATGTAGCTGTTGCTACCTCTACAAAAAATGCTTTAGGTGCTTCTGTAAGATGTGTAAGACTGATAAAATAAATTTTTACTAAAAAGCATATAGTTATGAAAAGAAAGAATTTTATTATTGTAGCTGTTATTGTTATTGCAGCGCTTTGGGCTGTTAAGTCATACAATTCTTTAGTTAAAATGGAAGAGGGGGTTGAGAATGCTTGGGCTCAGGTAGAAAATGTGTATCAAAGAAGAGCAGACCTTATCCCTAACCTTGTGTCTACCGTAAAAGGTTATGCAGCTCATGAAAGTGAGACTTTGGAGGGTGTGGTTGCTGCAAGAAGTAAAGCCACTCAAATTACAGTAGATCCTCAAGATTTGTCTGAGGAGTCTTTAAAGAAATATCAGGCTGCTCAAGGTGAGTTGGGTGCAGCTCTTGGCAAATTGCTGGCAATTACAGAGAATTATCCGGATCTTAAGGCAAATCAGAACTTTTTGGAACTTCAATCCCAATTGGAGGGTACAGAAAATAGAATTACTGTTGAGAGACAAAAGTTCAATGATGCTGCAAAACAGTACAATACAAATGTAAGACAATTCCCTAAGAACATTTTTGCAGGAATTTTTGGCTTTGAGAAGAAACCTTACTTTGAGGCTAAAGAGGGTGCAGATGTTGCTCCGGTTGTTGAGTTTTAATTTATATTGAATTTCTGTTATGAAGGTTAAAGATTTTATAGGAACTCAGGGCAGTACTGATATTGTGGCGGCCATTAAGGAGGCAGAGCTTAATACCTCTGGCGAAATTAGGGTGCACATAGAGAGCAAATGCAAAGGTGATGATCCTGTAAATAGAGCTGTTTCTATCTTTAATCATTTGAAAATGTACAATACCAAGGACAGAAATGGAGTTTTGATTTATGTTGCTGTAAATAGCAAGAAGTTTGCAATAATTGGTGATAAAGGGATAAATGAGGTTGTTGGGGCAAATTTCTGGGACGATATAAAGCAGCAGATGAGGGAATGTTTTGTTGAAGGGGAATATGTTAAGGGTTTGGTATTGGCAATTAAACAAGCAGGTGTTTCACTTAAGGAATATTTTCCTTACCAGACTGATGATATAAATGAACAACCAGATGAAATCTCTTTTGGTGAATAAAAATCTTTGGGCATTTATTTTTGTCCTGTTAATGGCATTTCCCGCAATCTCGCAAGTGCCACAACGACCTGTGCCTCCAAAGTTGGCAAATGATCTGGCAGGGATTTTTACGCCTGAGCAAGTTAATGCCTTGGAGAGAAGGCTTGTTAGTTTTGATGATACAACATCTAACCAGATAGCTGTTGTGGTTGTGCCTGAGCTTTATGGGTATGATAAGGCGCAGTTGGCATATAGTATTGGTCAGCAATGGGGTGTTGGAAACAAGGAGACTAACAATGGATTGGTTATTCTTGTAAAACCAAAAGTGGGTAACAGCAAAGGAGAGGTCTTTATTGCTACAGGTTATGGCTTGGAGGGTGTGGTAACTGATGCACTTTCGAGGCGTGTAATAGAGCAAGATATGATACCTTATTTTAAAAATGAGGATTACTACGGAGGTATAAATGCAGCATTGGACAGATTAATGCCTGTTATTAGTGGGGAAATATCATATAATGACCACTCTGGCAGTGAGGAAAGTATTATTGGACCTCTTATCTTTTTGTTGTTTATTGTTGGTTTTGTAGTTCTATGTTTAAAAGGGGGAAATGGCGGTGCCCAGAACTATGGAGGTGGCAGAGGTAGAAAGAACATTTCGGCTACAGATGCTTTTATATTAGGCTCTATACTTAACTCTTCTGGCAGAGGTAGCAGTGGTGGCGGATCCTTTGGTGGTGGATCCTTTGGTGGATTTGGCGGTGGCTCCTTTGGAGGAGGTGGAGCAGGTGGAAGCTGGTAAGCTCCCACGCTCTTATTCTACAGACTCAAATATTTTAACAATTTTACTTACAAGAGGATGTCTTACGATATCCTCTTTTGTAAAGTTGATGATTCCTATCCCTTTTACATTTTTAAGCAACTCCATCCCTTTTGCAAGTCCCGAATCCTCTTTATTGGGAAGGTCAATTTGAGTGGCATCTCCAGTTACAATAAATTTTGCATTGTTCCCCATACGGGTAAGGAACATCTTAAGTTGTCCAAGGCTTGTGTTCTGAGCCTCATCGAGAATAACAAATGCACTTTCGAGTGTTCGGCCTCTCATGTAGGCAAGAGGTGCAATCTGTATGGTCCCATCTTCCATGTAACTCTTAAGTTTTTGAGGTGGGATCATGTCTATAAGTGCGTCATATAATGGCTGCAAGTATGGATCAAGTTTGTCTTTTAGATCGCCAGGCAAAAAACCTAATCTCTCTCCTGCTTCAACTGCCGGTCTGGTTAGGATAAGCCTTTTTACCTCTCTGTTTTTTAATGCACGCACTGCAAGTGCTATTGCTGTATATGTTTTACCGGTTCCGGCAGGTCCAATGGCAAATACAAGGTCATGTTTATAGTAACTGTCTACCAATTTCTTTTGATTCTTTGTTCTGGCACGTACTATTTTCCCATCATTGCCATAAACAATGATGTCGCTTTTTGATGTGTCAAGAACTGCTCCTTGCAGGCCGGTGGATGTCATTTCCAAAGTGTTTAACGCTCCTGCCTGGGGCGTTGTGTAATCAAGCCCTTCAAACATCTGGTCAACATCATCAAGATTGAGATTTCTTTTCCTGCTTCTCTTTTTTATAAGCTCACTTATATTTTTTTCAAAAGCACTGATATCTTTATGTTCCCCTTTAAGGTTAATGACATTTCCTCTGCTTACCACTTTTAGTTTGGGATAATAGAAAGCGAGTCTCTCCAATATTTTATTGTTTACGCCTAAAATGTCAACCGGGTCAATCTCAGTTAGTTCTATTCTCTTTTCTGCCATTTGTATATATTTGCTTGTAATTTTTAATTGGATTATTCTTGTTTACTCTGTTATATGTGTCAATGGCTTTTTTTGCCATAGCAGAATCAAGTAATGGTATTTTCTTATCTATTATATCTTTAACTTTTACTACTGTATAATCTTTTAAATACTCTCCTGCTCTAAAGCACCATAGATATTGGTATTGTGTGTCCCAGATATAACATTCATTGTTAATGAGATTCTTTACAATCTTAATTGTCACCATCAGCCCAAGTTGTGTGTGTGGCGGGTTTGACTGGTTTGAGATGTAATTGCCCAAAGAGTAGAATACGGTGTTATTGTTTGTAATATATCCGTTCTGAGTTACGTGGGGATGTGAGCCTATAATTGCACTTACCCCGTTTTTTATCATAAACTGGGCAAGTTGTTCCTGGCCGCTATTTGCGTTGGATTGGTATTCATTTCCCCAGTGAGGGGCGGCAATTATAATGTCTGCACCAGATTTATGGGCTTTTTCTATGCTCTCTTTTATGTGTGTTGTATCTATTGTATTTACTGCATACTCTTTTGGAATCGGGAATCCGTTTGTTCCGTATGTAAAGTTGAGGAATGCAATTTTAACATCTTTTACCCTTATGATTTTAGGATATTGCAATTGCTGTTCTTCTTTACTTGTGTATGCTCCAATGAAATTTGCATTGTTCTTTTTATATAGCTCAATGGTATTTGAAAATCCTTTTTTTCCTTTGTCCAGAATATGGTTGTTTGCCAGAAGAAACAGATTGAATCCAGTGTTTTGTGCTTCCCATATTATTGATTCTGGGGCAGAAAACAATGGATATCCTGAGTATGGAGGTATTCCTACTGGGAATTCCATATTGGCAACGGCAATATCTGCATTCTTTATATCTTCTCTAATGTGTTTGAATGCATTTGAAAAGTTGTATGATTGGGCATCAGTGGGGTCTGCATTTGGCAAAAGTGCATGGCGCAGTTGCCTGCCATGCAGCATAATGTCCCCAACAAATGTTACGGTTATTGTATCGTGTGTTATTAGTGGTCTGCACTCTCTAAAAGCTATGGGAAAAGTGTAGTTCTGACCATATGCTTTTGTGCAGGTGCAGTTGTAAGAAATTATGCTCCAGAAAAATATAAATATCAGAGTTCTGTATGTCATGTTTATATTATTGAAGAATAATTTCTATCTCTTTTACCTCAAGCCTGATTGTCAACCAGTCTTTAAGTCTTTTAAGGTCATCAGAGTCTGGTTTGCTGGAGAAGCTTATTACTGCTAAAATTTTCTCTTCTTTATGTGAAATCCCATTGATGTGTTCAGTTGTAACATTTTCACCCCTGGCCAAGGTTATTGATTGCAGTGCAGGATATTGTGCGGCAAGTTCCTTGGCTATTTGTGTGCAAGGAAACTCTTTGCTGTGGAATTGTTTGAGTTCCTCTTCAAGTTTCTTTATTTCATTCTCTCTTCTTAATACCTCTCTCTCATTTTGTTCAAGAATACTTTCCACTACAAATTTGTCGGCTGAGCCATTGCTGCTGGAAAAAGTTACACTATGTTGTATCTCAAGTTGCTCTGGGTTTAATCCATGCTCTGTAAGACTTTTGTTCAGTTTGCTCAAATCTGCAGAACTGAGTTCTTCTCCTGCAATTGAGATTGAAATTACAGAAGGTTTGTGAGCTTTATGGATAGCTTTATAATCATTTATATAACTGTTTTCAAAATATTTGTTTTGTGCAACAAAAGATTTTGCAAGCTGGTTGAATCTGTTCTCTTTTATTACAATTATAGCAGAGTATATGCTTGGTATTATAAGAATTATTGTAAAAATGGTTATTGCACGATGAACTTTCTTTCTCTTTAGAGGGTCTGCTATGGTTACCATAGGGAATTTAAGTGCCCTTACAGTAAGGAATGTGGCAAGAGCTATAAATA
The DNA here is from genome assembly GCA_937906795.1 of uncultured Bacteroidales bacterium. GTDB lineage: Bacteria > Bacteroidota > Bacteroidia > Bacteroidales > UBA932 > Egerieousia. Next base: position 5,942 of record CALCUQ010000227.1, read on the forward strand.
CAGAATTTATAAAGTACAGATATATTGCTCCTATAAAGTAAGTGAACTCTGCATTTGCAATGCCGTATCCTGCAGTGCAAAGTGGTGGCATAAGCGCGGTTGCTATTGCAACACCTGCTATTGCTGTTCCTCTGTCTTTTCTGCATACTTCAACTATTGCGGCAAGGCCTCCAAGCAACGCTATGAATACATCGTATATTGTTGGATTTGTTCTTGCAAGCAGTTCTGTAGGCTCATCCAATGTAAGGGGTGTTACAATAAAAAACAATGTAGATGCTATAATGCTTACAACTGTTATTATACACAAATTCTTGAATGATTTGCGCAAAAACTCCATATCGTTGATGCCTAAAGCCATACCTATTCCCATAATTGGACCCATTATGGGAGAAATGAGCATTGCACCTATTATAACCGGAATGGAATTTACATTTAGACCTACACAGGCAATAAATACTGCAACAAACAGAATCCACACATTGGCCCCTTTAAATTGTACATTTGATACAATATAGTTTTGTGCTGCGCTCTTGTCTATATCTCTGGCTAAACCTACTATTCTTTTCAATTTCCCTATTATATTCATATCTGTATATTTTTCATTACAAATGTAAATATACATTTTTTTTGCTTTTGGGGCATTATTTTATACATTTGTAATAAGGAAAATTTTATTGAAATGAGATATAAGTCAGTACTTATAGGATTATTGGTAGCCATACTGTTTTCGGGATGTGATATGGTAAGGGGAGGTTTTGGACTTCCTACTTCTGACCAGATTGCACAGATGAAGCAGCAGATGGACAATCATGAGAGGGAATTGGCTATACGGGATTCTTTAGCTGCACTGCAACAGGCACAGATAAAGATGCTTAACGATAGTTTGAGCAAACTTGACAAGAATGCACCTGCAACATTGGATAAAAGGTTTTATTTGATAGGGGGAACATTTAAGGAAGAGTCAAATATTGTGCATATGGTGGAATTTGCAAAGAAAAAAGGGTTTGCACCAGTAAGAATTCCACTCAAGAAGGGTGTTACTATGGTTGCAATTGCAGGATATAATACTCTGGATGAAGCAACTGCAAAGGTGTCCCAAATAAAAGGGACAGAAATATGTCCGTATGATGTATGGGTGTATAATGTAGCTCAAAGGCTGCATGTGGAGTAGTACTTTCCAAAAGATAATAACTGTTAAAATATACGTTTTATGAAAACAACAGCATTTACACAAAAGCATATAGATTTGGGAGCCAAAATGGTTCCATTTGCAGGTTTTAATATGCCTGTGGAGTATGTAGGTATCAAACAAGAGCATGCTCATGTAAGAAATAGTGTTGGAGTATTTGATGTGTCCCATATGGGTGAATTTTGGGTTAAAGGTCCCAATGCATTAAAATTCTGCCAATATGTAACTTCTAATGATGTTTCTGTATTGTATCCGGGAAAGATTCAGTATTCATGTTTCCCTAATGGAAAAGGTGGTATTGTAGATGATTTGCTTGTTTATTGCATTGATTCAGAAACATATTTCTTGGTTGTAAATGCTGCTAATATAGAAAAAGACTGGGCGCATTTGTGTCAGATAGCTCCTAAGTTTGGATTGACTCCTGGTAAAGAGTTGTATAATGCATCTGATGAAATCTGCCAATTGGCAATCCAGGGACCAGAAGCGTTAAAGGTTATGCAAAGAATCTGCGATGAGCCTGTTGAGGATATGGAGTACTATACATTCGAGAAATGTACAGTTGGCGGAATCAAGAATGCAATATTTTCAACAACCGGTTATACAGGTTCTGGCGGATGTGAGGTTTATGTAGCAAATGAGGATGCTGACCAATTATGGAATGCAGTGTTTGAGGCTGGAAAACCAGAGGGCATTATGCCAATTGGTTTGGGTGCCAGAGATACTCTAAGACTGGAGATGGGATTCTGTTTGTATGGTAATGATATTGATGATACTACATCGCCATTGGAGGCTAATCTTGCGTGGATTACAAAATTCAATGATGTAAAAGGTGACTTTATTGACAAAGACTTTATGCTTAAACAAAAAGCAGATGGCCTTACAAGAAGACTATGTGGTTTTGAACTTGTTGACAAAGGTATTGCAAGACATGGATACGAAGTTTGTGATGCTGATGGCAATGTGATAGGTTTTGTTACATCTGGAACAATGGGTCCTTCTGTAGGCAAGGCTATTGGTATGGCATACGTTGCTGCTCCTTTGTTTAAAGTTGATTCAGAAATTTATATTAAGGTTAGAGAGAAATTGCTTAAAGCAAAAGTTGTTAAAACTCCTTTCTACAAAAAATAGCAATTGAATAAATAGGGTAATAAGGGACAGTGTCAAACTTTTGGCCTGTCCCTTTTGTTTTATATTTGGTTAAAGATGCAATATTGTTGGTATATTTTTTGATTATCTTTGCATATAGGAAAAAGTTAATGTTCTGGAAAATTAATGAAGGTGAATATGAGAAAGTTGAGAAATATATTTGTGGTGTGTTGTTTGGCAATGTTTTTATGGCCAACCTATATGAGTGCTCAGGATATCCGTATCAATTTGAGCAGAAAGAACAAAGATGATAACGCAGGAAGAAACATCCTTGTAGGGGATAATCTTAACTATCTGCAGCAGGTTGGCGAAAATCTTGTTGATGTTGAGGGTAATCTTAGAAAGAGTGTTGAGTTTATTGCAGATCCAATCCACCAGGGGCGTGCAGCAGGGAGCACAGGGGAAAGACAAGTGGCAGATTATTTATACCAGCAACTTGTAAAATCTGGAGTTACAATGCTTGTACCTGAGGAGGGTGAGGATTTTTTTATTGCACAAAATGATACCTTACATTCCAGAAATATTATTGGAATTATTGAGGGTTATGATCCTTTGCTTAAGAATGAATATGTGGTTATTGGTGCAAATTATGACAATATAGGTACTAATGAAGTGATAGTTGACGGAGTTCCCCAATTGCAGATTTATCCGGGTGCAAATGCAAATGCATCTGGATGTGCGGCTTTGCTGGAGATAGCAAAAGAGGCTCAGAAGGAAAACTTTATGTTCAGAAGATCTGTGATAATTGCATTCTTTGGTGCGGATGCGCAAAG
>CALCUQ010000228.1 GCA_937906795.1 uncultured Bacteroidales bacterium
GTCTGCATAATGTTTGGCATGCCTTAAAAGGAGAAACCTTCGAAACGGGCAAATATCAGGCAAAAGGTGTCCTCAAAAAACTTACAGATTTCTCCGGTAAGATATTGTCGGGAGTATTTGAGTGCCTCACTCTTTATATGGTTGGAGCGATTGCTCATTTGCCCCTCTTTATATAGTTTGTATAATCTTAAAATTTCCTTTTTTATCCCCTCTTTATCTTCAAAATCCACTATAGTTCCACTTTTGGTATCCTCCAAAGCTTTTGCAAGGTCTCCATTGGTTGGCCCAAAAGCAAGAATCTCTCTTCCACTTGCCAGATACTCAAAAAACTTGCCGGTTAATATTGCGGCTGCTTCCGGTTCTTTTCTTAAAGGCAAGAGTAATACCGATGCACACTTTTGCCACATTGGGACTTTGTTGTGTGGAACATATCCCATATTTATGCAATTGCTTTGCAGAGCTGCATCTGTTATTGCGTCCAGAACAGATTTGTCTACCTGTCCCAGTAATCTTATTCTCAAGTCTTCTTTAAATTCCTTGTTTGTGGCACATATCTCCCCTAGTGCCTTCCACAGTTTGTCGGGATTACCGTTATCAACAAAAATACCTGTGTGGGTAAGTGTGAATTTTTCTATGTCCTCACACCCTTCTTTTATGGATATATCTGCAAAATCATCCGGGTCAAAACCGTTGGTGACAATCTCTACCGGAGTACCGGTGCGTTTTGCAAAATCCTGTTTCATCTTGTTGGAAACAACAGTTACAACATCTGCACTGTCAATAACACTTTGTTCGAGTTTCAGATGCCTCTTTAGAGCCCAAGATGATAGGCTCAGATGTTTAAAGTAAAAAATTTCTGTCCAGGGATCTCTAAAATCTGCAATCCATTTTATTCCTGTGGCTTTTTTTACCCCTTTAGCAATAAGGTGCATAGAGTGGGGTGGCCCGGTACTAACTATTGCATCTACCGGATTCTCTTTAAGGTACTTTTTAAGGTATCTTATACTGGGTCCAATCCACCAGCAGCGGGGATCGGGAATAAAGAAATTCCCTCTCACAAACAGGGAAAGCTTGTGAGAGAGAGATTTGTTTTCTGAACCTATTATGTTTGCCTTTATATGGTTGTTGTTTGAATTCTCCTTATTGCCAAACAGGGTTTTATATATGCTGTATGGCTCCCAGATCTTGGTTTTTAAAACCACTGTCTTATTGGATATCTCTTTTGTTAAAGTCTCATCTATTGAATTGGCTTCTGGGTTTAAGGGGGTATAAATAACCGGCTGCCAGCCGTATTCAGGCAGGTATTTGGCAAACTTAAGCCACCTTTGAACACCCGAGCCTCCACTTGGCGGCCAATAATAGGTTATAATAAGAACTTTCTTCAAATTAGTTTTGAGCTATAAAATGTTTATACATTGCTGCAACACACTCTCTGTGAATTGACATAAAACCATTGTCTCTTCTGCCGTTGCAACCGTTTGTCATAACAACAAAACCAAATTGTCTGTCTTTATCCCAGAACATAGAGGTAAACACTCCGTATGCACCGCCAGTGTGGCCAATCATAGTGTGTCCATCCAACAAGTTCTTTGATGAAGTAATTGCAAAACCGTAAGTGTCATCATTCTCAGTTTTAGGAGATACAACACTTTGCATTAGCTCTGCACTCTCTTTGCTTATAATGTTTCCACCCTCAATAGCACCAAGGTTCATATGCATTCTCATAACTTTTGACAAATCAATAGCAGAGATTTTCAAGCCACCTGTAGGTGAGAATATTGGAGTTGAATGACCAAATACATAGTTTGCAATTTCGCTTTCTCTTGTAGCATACGCAGCTGGTGAGTGTTCAAATTTACCAGTCTCTCTATCCCATGCATATATGTTTACAAATTTTGTGCTGTCTAGGCTAAGTACCTCATATCCACCATATACGCCAATAGGAGTAAGAATATGGTTTACAATGTATTTGTCAAATCTCTCACCACTTACCCTCTCAAGAATAGTACCAAGGGTGTTGAATCCTAAATTACAATACTCATAACCAGTACCAGGCTCGTATGAATTCCATGCATTTTGCCATGTGGCAGAAGAATCTGGGTTTATGGCATTGATTGTAAAATAACCGTTTGAATCATTCATACTCGAAGTGTGAGAAAGAAGCATCTTTAGAGTAATGACTTTCTCAGGAAATTTAGGGTTGCGTACACTAAATCCTACTAATTCAGAAACATCCTGGTCAAGGCTTAGTTTGCCTTGTTCAACCAATTGCATAATGGCTGTAGCTGTGAATGATTTTGAAATAGAAGCAATTCTAAAGATATCATTCTCTTTTAGAGGCTCTTTAGTCTCAAGAT
>CALCUQ010000229.1 GCA_937906795.1 uncultured Bacteroidales bacterium
AAAAGTTTTTTGTTCCCACTGGCAGAGACAGAACCTTGCGCCTGCTCTCCTACAGCCTTATTGTGAACCTCAATTGTAAGTTCGTTCACCTCGTGAGGATTCTCATGAGATGGAACAAGATAGTCAATAAGGGCAATGAATCCCATTCCACAGAAAAAAGTTATAAGGGCATAAAACAGACCCATCTTTTCGCCATACAACGCAGACAAAGATTCCCTGGCCTGTGGAAACATTTCAATAAAAGAGATAAGAATCATTACACCTGCAGAAAAGCCAAGCGCAGCAGACAGCACTTTTGGGCTAAACTTCTTTACAAGCATTATCATAACAGCACCTATACCGGTAGACAAACCGGCCAAAAGTGTTAGAATAAATGCATATAAGTAACCGCTATCCATATCTCTTTTATTATTTTATCTATTTTTTATCCTCTTTAAGACAAGCATAAATAAGGTATGCAATAAGCAATATATACATACCCATTCCCAAATATTGGGCACCTGCAGTCTCAACCCACTCAGCATTAAGAACATTAACACCGGCAAATCTTAAGATTGCACTTACAACACCCATTAGCGCACCACCAGCAATAAATCCACTTGCAAGTAGAGTACCCTTCTCAACTCTTGATTTGTTTACATTCTCATCTTTACTTCTGGAACCAACATACCATGCAATTGCACCACCAACTATCAATGGCAAGTTAAGATCCAAAGGAATAAACATACCCAACGCAAAAGCAAGAGCAGGAACTTTACAGAAAGTAAGCACAACTGCCAAAATTGCACCAATACCATACAACAACCAAGGGGCACTTCCGCCACTCATCAAAGGCTCAATAACCGCAGCCATTGCATTTGCCTGAGGAGCCACCAATGCACCTTCTCCAGTAAAACCAAAGGTATCATTTAAAATAATCATAACTCCACCTACAGTAGCAGCAGCAACCAAAGTACCCAAAAATTTCCAGCTCTCCTGAGTTTTTGGAGTTGTACCAATCCAGTATCCAACCTTCAAATCTGTAATGAACGCACCTGCAACAGAAAGAGCAGTACATACAACACCTCCAATAATAAGAGCAGCAGTCATACCGGCAGTACCTTTAAGGCCACATCCAACCATTATTAGAGAACCTAAGATTAGGGTCATAATTGTCATACCACTAACAGGATTGCTGCCAACAATAG
>CALCUQ010000230.1 GCA_937906795.1 uncultured Bacteroidales bacterium
GGGAAAAATATAAGCTGCGCTTGAGGGTGGAGCGGTATATGGACGAAGTTAAAGAATGATTAGGGATAGATTATGAACTTTGCAAAACTTGAGAATTCCGAAGCGGTGTTTGAGAGGATATCTATCTGTTCCAGAATGGATGATGCAACCTCCTCAAACTTATCTTCCCAACCCTCAACACCACGTTGCTTGAGCCTTATCAGATGCTGTATGCTCAACCTCATAGGTGTAAGCGGATTCTTTATCTCGTGGGCAATCTGGCGGGCCATCTCGCTCCAGGCCTGCTCCCTCTCCGTCTGGGCCAGACGCCGCGTACTCTCCTCCAGGTCGTCCACCATCTTGTTATAGGCCCCCACCAGTTCCCCCAGCTCATCCTTGTTCCTGTAATCAATATGTTCGGCCTTCTTGGAAACATCAATCAGCTTCATCTTGTTTCCAATCTCAGCCAAAGGTTTTGAGAGCTGGTTGGCCAGGGCAGTACCGCCAAAAATGGCAGCAAGCAACAGCAATATATACACATTGATAATTGCAGCGAGTATTGTTGATATGTCTCCCGACAAGTCCGAATCCTTTGCAAAATATGGGATGTTTGCAATGGCAACCAATGTGCCGTTGGCATTATAGATTGGGGCATACAGTGAAGAGTAGCTGAGTTCCCCCAGTCTCTCCTTCATAATCACCTGCATCTTGTTCTCCTTTACCAGCTGATAATAGGCATCGGGGTGTATTCTTGATGCCAGAAGGTAGCGGTCGAACAGTTCCGGCTGGGTTGAGCGCATCAGACTTCCGTGCGGATCAAAAATGTTTATGGTTGTCTGCGTGTTCTTTGCCAGCCTTTCAAGGGACTGGAACACATTTGAAGTGTTTATCTCATTATAGCTTTCTGAAAATTTACAGAGGTCTGTAAGTGTATGCTGTACAGTCTGAAGTCTCTCCTCCATCTGCATCCTGTTGCTGTCCCTGTAATAGTTGATACAGAACCATACACTTCCAAAACCCATTGAGATAAGGGAAACAACCAGTGATATGGTAATCAGGTAGGTTATTTTTCTCCTGAACGAATTCTTCGGAAGCCTTATCCTAATGTTCCGTCTGCCAAGATGCCGCCCTTTTACAAAGAGGAACAT
>CALCUQ010000231.1 GCA_937906795.1 uncultured Bacteroidales bacterium
TATTTACACTCAAATCCAGTGTAATGTATTTTGTAATTTCATTTACAATACCCATACGGTCAATACCTCTTAGTGCAATTCTTGTAAGGAAAGACTGAATGTTATGTTTGGTCCATTTTACATTAATGATCTTACCTCCCTGAACTGTAGCCAATGCCGTTGCTTTAGGGCAAATTTTCTTATGTACAATTACATTGTTGTTGTCATCCACAAAAGCAGTAATTGCGTCACCAGGAATTGGATGGCAGCAATCTGCAACCTTATATGAGAGTGTTCTGTCTTCAAGATTTTCTTTAAGATAGTAATCTTTCTTTTTGTCAATTACAGGTGTATTGTTGTGAATTTCTGTTTCATCACTATCTGTTTGGGAATCTTTATTTCCACCAAAGAACAATTGGAATCCCCAGTAATTCACCTTTTTGGTTGGGTTATTCTTCTTTAGAATGGCATCCAGATTATCCAATTTTACAAGCCCGGTAGCAAGCTTTATGTACAATTCTTCTTTGTTGTTGAGTTTGAACTCATTTATAAGCTTATTGATTACTCTTGCCTGCAGTTTGATTCCAAGTTTGTTCAATGCATTTTCAAGAATTTCATTACCGGCCTTTATAGCATCTTTTGTATCTGTTTTAAGACTTTCATAAATAAAATTCTTTGCTTTTGATGTAGTTACAAAATCCAGCCAGTCCTTTTGTGGTTTTGCATCCTTGGAATCAGACATTACAATCTCTACCTGATCACCATTTTTAAGGACATGAGACAAAGGGACAAGTTTAAAGTTTACCTTTGCTGCAATGGCTCTGTTTCCAATATTTGAGTGGATATAGTACGCATAATCAAGAGCAGTTGCCCCTTTAGGGAGTGTTTTTGTTTCTCCCGACGGAGTAAATACCTGCATTTCAGATGCCAGGATTCCCTCGTGAAAACTGTCGAGGAATTGAAGGGCATTTACATTGGAACTTTCAAGTACACTTCTGACCTGATTTAACCATTTGTCTATATCATTCTCATTTTTTGTTACCCCTTTATAGCTCCAGTGTGCTGCAAGACCTCTTTCTGCAATCTCATCCATTCTCTTGGATCTGATTTGCACTTCAATCCAGTTTCCGCTATGACTCATAAGGGTACAATGGAGAGCCTCGTATCCGTTTGATTTTGGATTGGTAACCCAATCTCTGATACGGTCATTTTTAGATCTGTATATAGATGATATAAGAGCAAATATATCCCAGCACTGTTTCCTTTCTGACATCCCTTCTTTAGGCTCAAATATGATTCTTACAGCAAAAAGGTCATAAATCTGCTCAAATGATATCCCTTTTGTATTCATCTTGTGCCAGATAGAGTAGGGGGTCTTGGTCCTTTTCAGAATTGTAAATTTATAACCCTCATCTCTAATGGCTTGTGCAACCGGTTCAATGAATTCATCAATGGAATAACCTTTGTCATCCACCAACTTTTCCATCATTTTGGCTATTCTGTTGTATTCTTCCGGCTCTCTGTATTTCAACCATATGTTTTCCATCTCAGATTTCATACTGTATAATCCAAGACGGTGTGCAAGAGGAATAAAGATATACATGGTTTCACTCAGGATTTTATCCTTTTTGCGCTCTGGCATTGAGCCAATAGTTCTCAGATTGTGCAATCTGTCGGCGAGCTTTATAAGGACAACTCTGATATCATCATTTAGAGTAAGGAGAATTCGTTTGAAGTTTTCTGCCTGCATGGATTTTTCACCCATTTTCTCTTTGTTATGCTTCTCATCCATTGCAGATTTTATTTTTGTAAGTCCATCTACAATAGAAGCAACTTTAGCTCCAAAGAGTCTTTCAATATCTTCAACAGTATAATCAGTATCCTCTACAACATCATGAAGCAGAGCACTAATTATGGATTTATATCCTAATCCTATCTCTGATACTACAATTTTTGCAACAGATATTGGGTGGAGAATATATGGTTCTCCTGATTTTCTTCTTACACCTTTATGAGCTTCGTTGGCAAATTCAAAGGCTTTTACTACCAGATTCCATTCCTGCTCATTGGCACAACGTTTCTGACCAACAATCTTAAGTTGCTCAAATTCTTTATTTATAATATCATAATCCTCTTGAGTAAACATAACCTAAAATCTAAAATCGCGTTTTCCTTGTTTTATAGCCTCTAAATTTACAATAATTTTGTCTTTTTGTACACTTTCAGGCATTTTTTCCAGTTCTTTGGCTATAAGATTGTACCCCAATTCTTTTGTATTTTCACTTGAATAGTCTTCAAGATACTCAGCAAGGGTAAGAATTGCGTTTGGTGTGCAGTACCTTTTTATAAATCCAGGTATTGCAAACTCCATAAAATGTTCACCTGTTCTGCCCATTCTGTAGCAGGCAGTACAGAAACTTGGAATAAATCCTTTTGAAAGCAACCAACCTATAGTTTGGTCAAGCTCTCTTGTATCTCCAATCTGAAATTGCTCTTTCTTTAATTCCTGTTGTGCTCCCTGCTGATTCTTATATCCTCCAATTTCCAGTTTGGTGCCGGCATCTATCTGTGAAACACCATATTCAATAACCTCATCCCTAATGGCTTCACTCTCTCTTGCTGTCATAATAAGTCCGGTATAAGGAACTGCAAGTCTAAGTATGGCAACCAGACGCTTAAACTCATCATCAGAAACCTTGTAAGGCAATTCAATATTGATTCAAGCGCAAGGCGCAGAAAAGAGGTTTATTATGAAGAGTGCAACAATTTATAAC
>CALCUQ010000232.1 GCA_937906795.1 uncultured Bacteroidales bacterium
ACATATTGGCTGAATGGAGTTACTAGAGGTGGATAACCTAAACGTGGCCATACATACTCAACCTCTTGGAACAACATAACTGCAAGCTCGTTAAGAGTAACCTCTTTCTTGCCTTGATTTCTTAGTGACATGTTGATAGCACCATGGAAACCTTTTAGGTCTGCCATCATTGATCCCATCATACCACCAGGAAGACCACAACCAACCAATAATGATGAGCAGTGGTAGTTTGTTGGCTCAATAAAGTACCCTAGATAATCATCAATGAATGTTTGAGTCAATCTTCTAGCCTCCATATAAGCATCCATGTTGATGTCTTTTACAAGGAAACCGGCATCTTTCAACATTGCTTGGATAGTGATAACATCTGGGTGAATTTTACCCCATGATAGTGGCTCCATTGCAACGTCAATGTAATCTGCACCTGCTCTTGCAACCTCAAGCATAGAAGCAACTGAGAAACCAGGGCCAGAGTGACCATGATATTGAACTTTAATATGAGGATATTTAGTTTTAATCTCTTTAGTTAGTCTGCCAAGGAATGCTGGGCGGCCAATACCTGCCATATCTTTTAGACAGATCTCATCACAACCATACTCAACAACTTTATCAACAACTCCCATGTAGTACTCAACTGTATGTACTGGAGAGTATGTGATACTTAAAGCTACTTGAGAAATCATGCCACCTTTTTTAGCTCCAATAACTGAACCTTTAAGGTTTCTGTGGTCGTTAAGACCGCAGAATGATCTTGCAATATTGGTTCCTTGTTTAGCTTTAACTTTGTACATCAAGAAACGAACATCCTCTGGAACAGGGTTCATTCTAAGAGCATTAAGACCACGCTCCAACATGTGAGTCTGAATACCAGCTTTGTTGAAAGGAGCAGTCCACTCTCTAACAGCTTTGTTAGGGTTCTCTCCAAAAAGAAGATTAACTTGCTCAAAAGCACCACCGTTTGTCTCAACTCTATCAAAACAACCCATATCAACAATTACAGGGGCAATTTGTTTAAGTTGGTGAACCATAGGAACATACTTTCCAGATGATTGCCACATATCTCTATACAAAAGAGAGAATTTAATTTCGCGTGCCATAAATAAAAATGTTGTTTATTGTTTAATTAAAATTGTTTCTTTTATAAAGTCTACAAATTTATAAAAAAATGCTCATATAGTGCAATTTATTTGATAAAAATCTCCAAGTTTGGTATTCCAACGGCAAACTTAAACGCAAAAAAATCAAAAAAAGTATTGCAGGATATAAAAAAATATATACCTTTGCAGTCCGTTTGAGAGAAATCTCAAGCCAAATTTTAAATGGTGATTGTAGCTCAGTTGGTTAGAGCGCTGGTTTGTGGCACCAGAGGTCGTGGGTTCGACCCCCATCATTCACCCAGAAAGAGTTGCTTGCTTAAACAGGCAACTCTTTTTTTTGTCCCAATTAGCATAGTTTTTTTAGTAAACTTCCATTTTGTTATATTTGCAATCACTTTTGTGACAGCACAATTCAATTAGATTTTCATTAGGTTCTATTATAAAATTATGGGAGAGAGAGTTTTTACAAGCGAGAGTTTCAAGCAGTTAGTTAAAGAGAGAATTTTGGTTCTTGATGGTGCAATGGGTACTTGTATTCAAGAGTATAATTTGCAGGCTGAGGACTTTTTGGGAGGAAAAGGTAACAATGATATCCTTAATATAACCAAACCATCTGTTATAAAGGAAATTCATAAAAAGTACATAGATGCGGGAGCAGATATAATATCAACAAATACCTTTAGCGGCAACAGCATTTCGCAGAGAGATTACAATTGCCAGGATAAGGTATACCAGATAAATTGCATGGGCGCAAAAATTGCGAAAGAGGTGGCAGAGCAATCTCATAGAAAAGTATATGTTGCGGGAAGTATAGGGCCTACAGTAAAATCTCTTTCCATGGCAGAGGATATGGATACTCCGCATCTGAGAGGAATTTCCTTTGCAGAGATGGTATCTGCTTATGTGCTGCAGGTTGAGGCGTTGCTAGATGGTGGTGCAGATATATTGCTTGTGGAAACTGTTTATGATGTACTTAATTGTAAAGCAGCACTATATGCAATAGAACAAGTGCTAAAGCAAAGAGGGTTGTCACAAGGTGGTAAATGGAGTGTGCCGGTAATGGTGTCGGCTACTGTAAATGATAAAAGTGGCAGACTTTTGCAAGGCTCCAGATTAGATGCTTTGTATCATAGCATTTCTCATTTCCCAATTGTTTCGTTTG
>CALCUQ010000233.1 GCA_937906795.1 uncultured Bacteroidales bacterium
CAGCAATCTCTCTTTGGGCTACTGAGTCTTTGTATACAGGGGTATGCACAGAATTGAACTTGAATCCTTTTGATTTTAGCGGATACTGGGAAATCTCATGCATCTTTTTTACTGCATAACCCATATTGTACACAGCATTGCAAGGATACAAATCATATTTTATAGAATACCCTTTTGATGTAAATGATGCAAGCACCATAAATACCACTCCCGCAATTGCTATACTCCCCGACAATTTTTTTACCTTTTTTCTGTATTCGTGGCACAATTGAGCTTTCTTAAGCGATTTAATTGCAAAATAAAGTGATGGTATATACACTATTATAAGCAAAACCATTGTTGGCATAAGACTGCTCAAAAGTTCAGTAGCTTCTCTTACACTTGTTGTTGTTACATTAAGGAACATATCAACACCTATAATTGAGCCACCATACATTACAAGCAAAACCAATTGGAAAGCATCCAACACACACTTTATATACAACCACAAAAAGGCCTTGCCAGGCCTTTTTGTTAAAGTCAATATAAACAATTGCACCCCCACCGATATTGCTATATAAGCAATTATAGAAAGAAAGGGCATTCTCTCTGTAAATAACAGAATAGTATTGGTAAACATAAGAACTGCAAAGAAGAGCCACAACAGCAGTTTCTGATTACCAGATATCCTTTCTATCAATATGGGTAGCAATCTTCTGATTTTCATACTAGAAAGCTTCATTTATACCAAAAATAAATGCAGAGCATCTTTTAGCTTTGATTGCAGGATCAGATGAGGTTGGCATTTTACCAAAACCATAATCCAATCTTACATTAACCCTTTTCTTGAACTCCCATCTTAAACCAACACCATAGTTTGGCAATGTATGTGCCCATTTGAAATCACTGCCCTGGCCCCATACATTTCCACCACCAACCCATGCTACTGCACCAATTCTTCTCCAGATTCTCTGTCTGAGCTCAACTTGGGTTGTAATCATATTGTCATCTCTAAATCTTCCCTCGTAATAACCTCTCATTCTATATGAACCTCCAATAGGAGCCATCATTGTCCAAGGGGTAGCACCATAGTTAAACTGACCATACAAATCATAAGCCAAGATAGAGCCTTTCCACAACTTCTGATAAAAATTGAATTGTATAAGCGTACTAAAGAATGGCTTGCTTGAGAAATCTGTATAGTTGCGTTGTTTAAGCATCAGATATATACCCTTGTATGGATTAGGGATAAAGTCTCTTGAATCATAACTTAAGGTAGCTCCATAATGGAATGCTCTTGTTGTCCTTGGCTTATCACCCAAAAGTTTATCTACCAACAATGTATCCTTAGCCTTAAAATTTGTTCCGGTTGCCCAGTCAAAACCAACTGTTGGACCTATATACAGATTTTTTGCAACTTTATATAAGAAATCTGCCTTTGCAAAAAACTGGATTCTGTCAAACTTGGTTGCATTAGCCTGATCATTTCCATTTTCATAGCCCAATCCCCAGAATGCACTTGGGAATCTGTAAAAATAGGTACTGTAATCTATTCTCCATTTTGCCCTGGTAAATATATTGTTACCTCTAATTCCTACAAGAACAAATCCTGTATGCGTAACATCTCCTGTTAAAGAGACATTTGATATTGGAGTCAATGAATCTTTTCTGTTTGTACTGTACAAACCAGAAGCAACAACACCAATTCCAAATCCAATATCAGTAGCATAGTGAGGGCCACCAATAAAACTTATATTGAACTTTTTGTCACTGGGTTTATTTGCATCTGCAAAGTATTTTATGAACTTTGTGAAAAAGTTACTCTTTTTTACTGTTGCTGTATCCTTAACAGTTATAACATCTGTGCTATCCTGTGCATAAGCTGCATAATTAACAGCTCCTATCAGCAACACAGCAAACAGAACTAAAATTTTTATTCTCATCTATTAAAAAATAAATTTAATGTTATCTACCCATAGTTTATTTGATATATCACCCACGTAGGCCTCTCCATGGCTAGAGGCAAATCTTACAATAATGTGGGTAGGAGTATCATCTTCTGTTGCCCATTCAACCTCCTGAATTGGAACAGAAACTCCTTTTGAATTTATCATATAATTTGACAAATCATTAGGAATCAAGTTCATATAATCTTTATAAAACTCCTTCTTTGTAATATCTCCATAATGAATAGGAACAGTAAATCCATTTACCCACTCTTTTTGGGATTTTGTGAATCTGTAATATGCTGTTCCCACTCTTTTTGAATAAACATTCCCCTGCTCATCTTCCCATCTTTTCTGCAATAGCACAACGCACTCAGCATAATCGTTGTCTCCCAACTCTTTAGG
>CALCUQ010000234.1 GCA_937906795.1 uncultured Bacteroidales bacterium
ATATGAACTTTGATATGGTGGGACGTACAGCAGACCCTGCCAACCCTGCAGTGACTTTTGCCTGGAATGACAATTATCCTTATCTGAAACAGCAGTGCCTTGATGCGGCGCAGAAGATTGCCCCACCGTTCAATGTGCTGTATGACCAGCGTTTCGGGGACGGCAAGGGTGGATCTGACTACGCACCATTCTCTGCCCGCAACATTCCGTTTGTGGAAGATTACCACAAGCCAACCGATACTCCCGACAAAATCCACTGGATAAAGCTCCGCAAGACCGTGCTTCTTGCATACGGCATCCTGTGGGGTTGGGTACGATAATTGCTATATAAGCAGGAATTTAGTACTTTTGTAAGTTATTTTAATTTTAAGACCATGAAAAGATTCATATCAATATCATTTCTGATGCTCATCTGCACAGCCGCTTTTTCCCAGACAGTTGCATTTACAAGTCCCAATGCCGAGAGCCAGAAGATGCTGGACAGCGTAAAATATGTACTGCCGGAATTTGCAGCTGGCATGGTAATCTTCAACAACGGGGAACAGTCTAACGGAGCATTGAACATTAATACAATAGACCAGAAAGTTCACTTTGTAGACCCTTCAGGCACCATATTGGTGCTCTCAAACAACGAGCAGGTGAGCAGGGTGTTCATAAAGGGCAGATCATTCATAAACAGCAGATACGGCTATATTGAGGTATATGAGACCGCAGGAGACACATTTATGGGTGAATTGAGGAGAGTGGGTTTCATATCTGAAGACAAGGTGGGCGCATTCGGTTCCAAATCACAGACAACATCAATCCAGACAATAAATTCCGTGCAGACAAGCGGAGGCTACATGGTTGATTTTGAGAAGCAGAAGAACTCCCCTTACACATACAAGAAGATACCGTACCTATGCAGGAAAGGGATGTTCCAGACTGTAACAAAAAAGACACTGCAGAAATGCTTCCCCGACAAAAAGGAGGCTATTGAGCAGTATCTGGCAGAGAAAGACCCTAACCTGAACAATGTGGATGAGGTAAGGGAACTTTTCAAGGCACTGGCAAAATAAGGATACAAACACAAGGATTGGAATGAAGGAGTTAGAGGCATTATTTGAACAATACACCAGGCAGAAGCCTGAGAATATATATGAACTGCCCTCGAGCGGCAGCAACAGACGTTATTTCAGAATAACGGGAAGCGGGATGTCCCTC
>CALCUQ010000235.1 GCA_937906795.1 uncultured Bacteroidales bacterium
GTCATCATACATTTGACCAACAATAGCCTGCAAGTTACCTTTAAACAAACCGTTACCAAAAGCAATAAGGAACAATGCCAAGCAAGTAACAGCCAAAAGCCATGTTGAATTCTGAGGAGTAGCAAGAATTGGAATAGACAAAACAACATAACCAGATGCCATAATAACCAAACCAGACATAATGGTACCTTTGTAGTTTCTTGTTCTGTCTGCAATAAGACCTCCAATAAGACTCAATACATAAATTCCAGAATAGAAGAATGAGTAGATTAAAGTTGCATTCTCATCTGCCAATCCAAATTTTGAACATAGGAACAATGTTAGAACTGCGTTCATAATATAGTAGCCAAAGCGCTCACCCATATTACTTAAAGCTGCAGCCAACAATCCTTTAGGATGATTTTTAAACATAAAATTAAGTATTTGAAATTAGTAATAATTTATACAAATGATAACATAATTTACAAAGATAAAAATATTTGTGATTTATTTCATATATCTTTGCGTTTGTTATGAATAAAGTTGCTGTAGTAATATTGAATTGGAATGGGAAACCGATGCTTGAACAATATCTTGCACCGCTGGTAAAAAACACCCCCACACAAATTATTTCCAAAAACACATCAGAAAACAACATTGTTTCAGTCATTATTGCAGACAACAACTCAACAGATGGCTCAATTGATTGGGTAAAGAGAAATTTCCCCAACATCCAGACCATTATACTTAATGAGAACTATGGCTTTACAGGTGGATATAACAGAGCCTTGCAGCAGGTAGAAGCAGAGTATTTTGTTCTGCTCAATTCAGATATTCTGGTTCCCGACAATTGGTTGCAACCCCTTATAAATTTTATGGATACACATCCGGATGTTGGCATATGCCAACCCAAGATGCTCTCTCTTGCCACACATATGCAAGTTGTGGAGAAGAAAGAGAAACTGGAAGAGTTTGAATATGCCGGCGCAGCAGGAGGATTTATTGACAGATGGGGATTCCCATTCTGCAGAGGCAGAATAATATCCACAATAGAAAAAGATTCCGGACAATACGATACCCCTATGCAGGTCTTCTGGGCATCGGGAGCCTGTATGGTTGTAAAAAGTTCTCTATGGAGAGAATTGGGCGGACTTGATGAGAGTTTCTTTGCCCATATGGAGGAGATTGATTTCTGCTGGAGGGCCCAGCTTGCCGGACATCAGGTGTGGGCTGTTCCGCAAAGCCACGTTTTCCACGTTGGAGGGGGTACACT
>CALCUQ010000236.1 GCA_937906795.1 uncultured Bacteroidales bacterium
TCCTACTCATGCAGCCCTTGTGCAATATTGTAAATCCACACATCGTATGGGCACAAATCATTGTCCTCAATTTTTTTAAGCTCCCCACAAGCCTCCTGCAGTGTATTGCATCCTACAGCTGCAACCATATCGAACCCATTCTTAAGGGCGATCCTTACAGGTGAGTAACCTGCTCCGTTCAAAGCATTTACCATATTCTCTGCATTGAAATCCTTCTTGAAGCTACCCAAAACCACATAGAACTGCTTGTCCAGTTTGGCATACGGCAAACTCTGCTGCTCCTGCGCAACCCTTATGGAATCAAGCCTTGCCATCTCAATTGAATCCCTTATTTGCTTCTCCCTTATGGCCTGTTGCTCCAATTCAAGCCTAATCCTTGCAATATCCTCGGAAGTTGCCATACCCAACTGACTCTTGACCCAGTCACATCCGCTCAAGATAAAGAGCATAGCAAGGGCTAAGAGCGCATATTCCAGCCTTTTGGCTCTATTTTTAATACTCATAAACTTCATTTTTTGGGCCAATAACCCCTTGATAAAAAAGCACACTGTATCAGATACAAATGTAATAAATTTTCTACAAAACACCTTGACTGCAAACAAAAGTTTATCATTTTGGCCCCAAATATGCTATATTTACAGAATATTACTTAACACTTTCTAAAAAACAAAGAATATGAGTTCTTTTATACAGCAGTTCAAGAATATAGTCAACTTTTCTGACAGCATTGACATAGAGTCTGCCAAAAATCAGATAACTTCAAACATTGAGTTCAGGGGAAGTAATGTATGGATTCTCATATTTGCTACTGTAATAGCGAGTGTGGGCCTGAATGTAAACTCCATACCTGTTGTTATTGGAGCCATGCTGATCTCTCCACTGATGGGCCCGATCATGGGAATCGGACTTGCTCTTGGAATAAATGATACAGACCTTCTGCGGAAATCCTTCAAGAACCTTCTTATAATGACCCTTATAAGCGTTATAACATCTACCGCTTATTTTCTTATTACACCACTCTCAATGGATGAACCGACAGAATTGCTGGCAAGGAC
>CALCUQ010000237.1 GCA_937906795.1 uncultured Bacteroidales bacterium
ACTCTGTTGCATTATAGTCAGACAAAGACAGAAGTTCAGACACCCATTCTCTGTCACTCAATTCTATATCCCTAAACTCCAACATACTATTTAATCTCTAACCAATCTTTTAAAGTATTTATAGCCTCTTTTTGCATTTGCTCAGGCAATGTTCTTATTCTTGCTCTATGGCTTCCATTAGGCTGGATATACAACTTCATTGTTTCCCTCCCCTTGCCTTGAGATTTAAGCTCCTCGTTTTTGACAGGAGCAACCGGCATAACTGCACTCCAAGGATCATATTGGCCATATATGAACATCATCTTTGAATCTGTTGTAGAAAGGAAATTCCTTATTTTCTTATACAGATATTTGTCAAATTTGAATTTCTGGCTTTGAGGGACAAAAATTTTATTAAGATACCCCTTTGCATCCTTTATTGTCAACAATCCCTTAAAAGGTTTTGTATCATAACCGTAATAGCCAAGCTCTTTTGCCGCCTGAACAAAGAAAGGAGCAGAATCATCACCCTCAGCAAAATAATCTGGACCGCTTACAGAAAGCAAGAAATCAAACATTTGCTTATCTGTTGCCTTTGCAGGATCTGGAATAATCTCTGTTTTAAGCCCCCATTGCCAGAATGCAAAAGGAAACTCCAATACACAGAAATCATATACAGCATCCATAGGCATTTTATATGTGTACCCTTTACTCTCCGACAACTGCTCAAACATTGGCTTTATACTCTCCCTTCTTTTTAAAAACTCCACTTGAAAAGCCTTGATAATTTCTCTATCCTTTTGAGTTCCCGCATAATTTACCAAGAAAGGCTCGTGTCTTCCATCCTCTACCCCTTTGCACAAAGGACCAACGTATGGAACAGAAACATCAAGATCATTTGGATAATAAGCAGTATAGAACATTGCAGTCTGCCCCCCTTTGCTTATACCTGTGGCAATCCACTTGCCATGGAAAACACTTCTCAACATCTGATTTACATTATGCAAATCCGCAGCCTCGTTAACAGCTGTCATATAATCCCAGTTAAGAGTCTCGTCTGTAATAGTTGAATCCTGCTGCATAAAAGGAATTGACTCAAGAAAATACCTGTGCTCAACCACAACCATATTGGTATTAAGCAAATCAGACACCTCCTCTCTGTAATTTGGTCTTAGTGCATACGCCGCACCGTAACCTTCTGTTACAATAACGGTAGGGGCATTATAGTCTGCCAATGCAACAATTACTCTTTGCTTGAATGTCCCCGCAGAAGGATTGCTATGGTCAATTGGCTGCTCAACAAACATTACAACTTTCTCTGCAAAAGGTGATTTCATTTTTTCTCCCACAGGCAACTCCTTAACACCACTTACCTTATCCAGCTTTTTTAATTTGTCTGCCAATTGTGCAAATGACGAAACTGCAAAAAGAACCAACAGAATGGTTAACACCAATCTTCTTAAAACAATACTTACAAAGTTTTTCATGCCCAAATCTATTAAATTAATTTTATACAAATATAAAATTTTCCTCATGCAAATCAATCAACATTTGTCCTGCGCTATTTGTATAATTATTATAACGTAAAATATTTTAACATTGTACATTTGTAAAATTTATTTACATTTGCAATCCTAAACAATCAAATAAACAATAATTTACCATGGAACACAAAAGCACTGTACTTGCCGCAAATATGAACAAGGGGCTAATTACAGCGTTAACTGTAATCCTTAAAAAAGTATTTGAAAGAATAATTTTTACCCAAAGTAAAGATGAGCTTATTAACCAAATAAAAGCTCAGGAAGAGATAGATGTTATAGTTCTGGATATATCATTGCCCCCATCTATGGGAGACAAGAAAGACTGGATTGACATTATAAGAGGGATAAAATCACAAAACAAAGAGGTTCAGATTATAACCCTTACCACCTTTTCAGACAATTCTCTGGCACTTATGAGCATTAAAGCCGGAGCTTTTGATTTTGTTCCAAAACCCTGGAATAATGACAAACTTACCATAGCTATTAAAAATGCCCTTGCTTATAAAAAACTGCTTTCACAAATCAACTTGCTGGAAAAACAGAAAGAGGAACTTATAAAAGAGACCGCCGAGCTTAAAAACGGGAATAAAAGGGGAAAGAGAATAAAGAAGTTGGAAGACATTGAACTTGATGCTATTACAAACGCCCTTGAGAAATGCAAAGGTAACATTACTATGGCTGCAGAGAGATTAGGTGTAACAAGACAGACACTATATAACAAAGGGAAGAAGTACAATTTGTTCAAATAACTGTATAGCAAAGAAATTTATGCTAAATTTGCAGTTTGTATATAAAGAAAATAACTAAAATATATAAATATGAGAAAGAATTTTGTTGAAGAGCTGACATGGAGAGGAATGATTCACTCTATTATGCCAGGCACAGAGGAGCAACTTCAGAAAGAGTGCACAGCTGCTTATGTTGGAATTGACCCAACAGCAGATTCATTACATATTGGTCACCTTGTAAGTATTATGATGTTAAAGCATTTCCAAAACTGCGGACATAAACCATACGCCCTTATTGGTGGTGCTACAGGTATGATTGGAGACCCATCTATGAAAAGTGCTGAGAGAAATCTGTTGGATGAGCAGACTCTTAACCACAACATTGTTGCTATAAAGAAGCAGTTATCAAAATTCCTTGATTTTGATTCTGATATGCCAAACGCAGCTGTATTGGTAAACAACTATGACTGGATGAAAGAGTTTTCTTTCCTTTCGTTTATCAGAGATATTGGAAAACATATCACTGTAAACTACATGATGAGCAAAGACTCTGTAAAAAAACGTCTGACCGGAGAGGCAAGAGAAGGTATGTCATTTACAGAATTCTCTTACCAGCTTGTACAAGGCTACGATTTCCTATATTTGAATGAGCACAAAAACTGTAAACTTCAAATGGGTGGCAGCGACCAATGGGGCAATATTACCACTGGAACAGAACTTATCAGAAGAAAAACAGGCAATGAAGCTTTTGCACTGACTTGCCCGCTTATCACCAAAGCAGATGGCGGTAAATTTGGAAAAACTGAGAAATGCAATATCTGGTTGGATCCTAAC
>CALCUQ010000238.1 GCA_937906795.1 uncultured Bacteroidales bacterium
TTGTATGTTATAAATCGTTACCATATATTATAATCCCGCCTGGTACGGCGGGTTTTTTTTTGAAAAATTAAAGGCATAAATTAACTATATGAAACGCAAAGTGGCAATTCAGGGTATTGGGGGGTGTAACCATCATATTGCAGCAAAACTTTTCTTTAAGGGTGATGAAATTGTAAATATAGATTGTGACACTTTTAAAGAGTTGGCTGATTGTATTGTAAAGGATCCAAGTGTTTTGGGTATTATGGCTATTGAAAATACAATTGCAGGTAGCCTTTTGCAGAATTATCAGATTATAAGGGATAACAAACTTGTAGTGGTGGGAGAGTACAAGCTTAGAATCAAGCATGCCCTTGTTGCAATGCCTGGGGTAGAGATAAAAGATATAAAGGAGATAAATACTCACCCAATGGCATTTATGCAGTGCGAAGACTTTCTAAATACCATTCCAAATGTAAAATTGGTGGAAAAAGAGGATACTGCCGGGAGTGCAAAGTGGATAAAGGATAATAACCTGTTGGACCATGCGGCTATATGTCCGTCGGGAGCGGCAGAATTATATGGAATGAACATTCTTGCAGATGGGATTGAGACAAATAAAAGGAATTTTACCAGATTCCTCATTTTGGCAAACAAGGATGTGGCTAAGGATGTTTTGAGCGAGATATGTGGCACTGAAACTGAACTCAACAAAAGTTCATTGGTATTTACCCTTCCTCATACAAGTGGAAGTTTGTCCAAGGTTCTTACTATCCTCTCTTTTTATGATATGAATCTCTCTATGATTCAG
The DNA here is from genome assembly GCA_937906795.1 of uncultured Bacteroidales bacterium. Classification (GTDB taxonomy): domain Bacteria; phylum Bacteroidota; class Bacteroidia; order Bacteroidales; family UBA932; genus Egerieousia. Next base: position 791 of record CALCUQ010000238.1, read on the forward strand.
TCTCTTCCAATTGTCGGCGAAGAGTGGAGGTACAGGTTTTATATAAATCTTGGATTCTCAGATTATAAGAGATACAAACAGGCCATTGATGCAATAATCCCTCTTACAAATGAATTTGGAATTTTAGGAGAGTATATGGAGGGTGAACAATCAGTTCAGTAGAAATGTAAAAGTTCTTAAAGATGAAACAGATACAACCTGCAAACAGAATAAGTAATGTAGAAGAATATTACTTTTCTGTAAAATTAAAAGAGATAGCCCAGATGAATGCAAATGGAGCAGATGTAATAAATTTGGGAATAGGAAGTCCGGATCTGCCTCCTGCAGTTGAGGTTATCGATGCTCTGGAGCAGTGTGCAAGAGAAGATAAATCACATGGATATCAGTCATATGTTGGAATTGCTCAGCTTAGAGAGGCATTTGCAGCATGGTACAAGAGGTGGTATAATGTTGAGTTGAATCCAGTTAACGAGGTGTTGCCTCTTATGGGGAGCAAAGAGGGCATAATGCATATCTCAATGGCATTTGTAAATCCAGGAGATGGTGTTCTTGTCCCAAATCCGGGTTATCCAACATACTCTTCTGTATCTAAGCTTGTTGGTGCACACATTATAAACTATTCGCTTAGAGAGGATAATCAATGGCAGCCGGATTTTGAGCAGTTGGAGGCAATGCACCTGGCCAAAGAGATAGATTTGGAGAAGGTAAAGCTTATGTGGTGCAATTACCCTAATATGCCCACCGGGGCAAATGCATCTGTAGAACTTTTTGAAAAATTAGTTGCTTTTGGCAGGAAATGGGGTATTATCATTTGTCACGACAATCCATACAGCTTTATTCTTAATGATAACCCATTGAGCATATTGAGTGTTCCCGGGGCAAAAGAGATTTGCATTGAGCTCAATTCTATGAGCAAAAGCCATAATATGCCTGGATGGAGAATAGGTATGGTTGCTTCCAACAAACAATTTATAGAGTGGATTCTTAGAGTAAAGAGCAATATGGATTCTGGTATGTTTAAAGCGTTGCAGCTGGCGGCAGTACAGGCGTTGAATCTTCCCCCTGCCTGGTATAGCCATATGAACAAGACCTATGCGGCAAGAAAGGCTTTGGCAACGGCTATAATGGAGAGTGTAGGGGCACAGGTGCAGGAGAATCAGGTAGGATTGTTCTTGTGGGGAAAGGTTAATACAAGGGGAGTTGAGATATGTGATAAGGTGTTATATAATGCAAAAGTATTTATTACTCCCGGATTTATATTTGGATCAAATGGAGAGAATTATATAAGAATTTCTTTATGTGCAAATGAGCAGACGCTATCAAAGGCACTGGAGAGGATAAACAATTTAATGTAGAATTTAAAAGTAACAAGATATGGATATTCAGAAATTGACAATACCTGGAATACAGATGCAAAGACCACTTATAATTGCAGGTCCATGCAGTGCAGAAAGTAGAGAACAAGTGTTGCAGACAGCTCAGGCTTTGGCAGCAAAAGGGGTGCAGATATTTAGAGCCGGTATTTGGAAACCAAGAACCAAACCTGGTGGATTTGAGGGTATTGGTGCAGTTGGTCTGCCTTGGCTTAAAGAGGTCAAACAACAGACAGGAATGTTGGTAGCTACAGAAGTTGCAACACCAACGCATGTATTTGAAGCAGTTAAAGCTGGAATAGACTTGTTGTGGGTAGGAGCCAGAACTGCAACAAATCCGTTTGCTATGCAAGAGTTGGCAGACTCTCTAAGAGGTGTAGATGTCCCTGTTCTTGTAAAAAATCCGGTCAATCCTGATTTGGAGTTATGGGTAGGTGCCCTTGAAAGACTTGCAAATGCCGGAATTACAAATGTGGGAGTTATTCATAGAGGTTTCAGCTCTTATGATAAAAAAATCTACAGAAATGCCCCATTGTGGCATATTCCTATTGAGATGAAACGCAGATTCCCAAATCTTACAGTTATTTGTGATCCAAGCCATATAGGAGGTACAAGAGAATTGGTAGCTCCAATTTCGCAGCAGGCAATGGATTTGAATTTTGATGGACTTATGATTGAGTCTCATTGTAGTCCCGACAATGCATTGAGCGATGCAAAGCAACAAATAACCCCAGAAGTGTTGGATTTTACTTTAAAAATGCTTGTTTTGAGAGAAAATATACAAACAACAGAGAATATATCAATATTGCGTGGCCAGATAGATGAGATAGATGAGCAATTGCTTACATTATTGGCAAAAAAATGGTACAATTATTATGTGAAACGTGTTGTTTTTAGGGGAACGTAAGTCCAGTTTCGTTGTA
>CALCUQ010000239.1 GCA_937906795.1 uncultured Bacteroidales bacterium
CTTTCCGGCAATTATAGGTCTTGCAGAGGTTGAGAACCGTTTTGTCCTTAACCAACTTGTGCAAAATTCAATTCTGGCTCCGCTCGGGTATAATATTATTCATAGGGATTCTCCCGACAGGCGTGGTATTGATGTTGCCCTTCTTTACAGAGCCTCCCAGTTCAGGCCTGTTGCAGTTGAGTTTGTTCCGTTGAGGGAGCCTGCTCCGGCATCATCAGTTTTAGAGAACCATAAAGACTCCACACAAATTGGGATGATTGTTCCAACCCGGGAAATGCTCTACGTAAAGGGCGTGCTGAAGGAGTTTGATACACTGCATCTGTTTGTGGTGCATTGGCCATCAAAACTTGGGGGCAAAGAGGCGGTAGCGCGCAGGGAGGAGGCCGCAAGGGGGCTTGTTTTGAGGTGCGACTCAATAACTGCCGTCAATCCCGGTGCCAATCTTATTGTGATGGGTGATTTCAATGATGATCTGGCAGACAACGCAACCTTTCGCGCAGGGAGTTTGACAAAAATCTGCAGTGTCAGAACCTCAAGAGAAGATGCTGCAGGAAAAAATGCGGCAAAGCGGGGAACTGCAAGAAAAAAAACTGCAGGGGAAGGTGCTGTTATCCGGGGAACAGCAAAGGAAAATACCGCAGGAAAAGGTGTGGCAATGCTGGATAATGCAAGAAGAAACAATGTAGGCGGAACATACAAGTATAAAGGAAAGTGGGAGAGGATTGACCATTTTCTTGTAAGCAGGCAGATGTTGGGGAACGAGGGCTTGAAGTATCTCTACTGTCGGGAGGATGGGTCTGATATTTTTGCACATCCTTTTCTGCTTGAACATGACAAAAACTATTTGGGATATAAGGTCAGGCGCACGCTGGTGGGACCAAGGTATAATGGTGGAGTGAGTGACCATCTTCCAATTCTGCTGCGGGTATATGGTTATGCTTTTTGACGGCAGTATGGGACCGGTGGGAGAAAGATGTTCCATATTGTTGCCGGAGTGTGTGAAGTTTTGACCAATTTGACTATTTTTGCAACTGCGACCGCTTGGTGCGGAACGCAGTTTTTATATTTTAAGAGACTGATTATGAAACAATATTTGGATCTGCTCAAAAAGATTATGGACGAGGGTACCATAAAGCAGGACAGGACCGGCACAGGCACTAAAAGTATATTTGGCTATCAGATGAGGTTTAACCTTAACGAGGGTTTTCCGTTGCTTACAACCAAGAAGGTTCATCTTAAATCAATTATTTATGAACTGCTCTGGTTCATAAATGGCGATACCAACATCAAATACCTGAATGACCACGGTGTTACCATCTGGGATGAGTGGGCCGATGAGAATGGAGAGTTG
>CALCUQ010000240.1 GCA_937906795.1 uncultured Bacteroidales bacterium
GGAGAAAATGCAGAGTCAAAGTCATAAACAACAGAGACAGCTGCGCTTATGAACATGAACATTGCATTGAACAGCAGGGCAATGCCAATATTTCTTGCCACTACACTTACATTCATCACTTGCCCGATTTGGTTAATTTTCTGTTCATCTCCACAAGCTCCTTAACATTCTCATTAAGAAGATGGAGCTCTTCATCTGTATCAACCACAACATTATAGCTCTTCCTGCGGTTGAGATAATCATATATTCCTCCCGATATCCTATGCAGAGGGTTTACAAAATAGAAGTTGATGAAATAGTTGAACAGGAGCACCAGAACAAGTCCAACCATAACAGCAACCACCCCAGGCATAATGCTCCTGTAAAAACTGTCTGTCATTGTAAGGGAATTCTCAGCCAGCGCCTCCTGCGATGTAAGGGTAAGACTCTGCAGATACCCCCTCAACTTCATATATACCGGATGCAGCTTGTTGAAATACCAGTTCCTTCTTCCTGCATAATCGCCCTGCCACACTTTCTGGGCATCATTCATTACTATGATGTATGTTGTATACGCAAACAAAACAGAATCTGCATACTGTCTCTCCTGGCTTGTTGTAAAATTATCCTTTACCTCATTCAGATAATCACTGAACCTGTTGTCGTCCTTGTCCCTTGTAAAAAGAAGTGCAGATTCATCACCCAATCCCTGTAGCAGATTATAATTGTATTCATCAGAAACTTCCATTAGGGTTCTGGTAGTATTGATTGCCGCAATATTGTCATTTATAAGGTTTGAGACTGTGCTCCTCATCCTTATAAACTCATAAATTGAGATGGCACTGGAAACAAGAAGAATTGATCCAATTACCACAAATCCAAGGGATATCTTTTTCTTTATTGCCATATTATGGGATTATATCGGGCAAATATAATGAAAAAAGGGGATGGCTGAATGCCATCCCCCCATTATTTGACTGTAAAAGGATTATTTGTTCTCCTCTACATATTTGTTGTATTTGTCATAGTTTGCCTGGAAGTCTGCACCTTTCTCACGGAAACGGAAGTAGATGTTCTTCAAGTACTCTGCACAAGCAAGTTTGATGTCATTGTCCTGAGCAATCTCAAATGCTTTCTCAAATGGAGCAATTGCATCCTGCAATGCTTTCTCCATCTGCTCAAGCAAAGCGTTGTACTTGTTGTCATCCAACTCCTGCTGTGCTTTCTCCTGAATGTCTACTGCCCAGTCGTAGTATGCACAACCTGCAGCGAATGGAGCAAATACGTAAGTAGGATCTACCTCAGCAGCTTTTTTGAATGAAGCAATAGCCTGCTCAAACTGATTGAGTTTGCGGTAAAGTGAACCCTCTGCGTATACAAGGCTTGCGTTGTTAGGCTCGTTGCCCTGAGCAACCTTAAGAATCTCAAGAATCTTTGCAGGGTCCTCGTTAGACTCCATATAAACATTGATAAGACCTACAAGGATAGACTGGCTTGTTGGGTATTTTGCAAAAGCAGCTGTAAGGATCTCTTTACATTTTACAGTGTCACCAATAGCTTTGTAGTTGTCTGCAAGACCAGACTGAACGTCACCGTTCAAATCGTAGTTTACAGAAAGGCAGTACTCCATAAGTTTGATGG
>CALCUQ010000241.1 GCA_937906795.1 uncultured Bacteroidales bacterium
GCTTCTGTTGGCTTTGTATAGGGGATACGCATCGTGGCGGAATGTTTTTGCCGGGGGGTCAAATGCTACAGCCAGGTGTGTCGGATGCTCTTTATTGATTAGTTCAAGAATCATTTTTGTAAAGCCAAACAATATTGATGTATCTTCTCCTTTAGAGTTTACCATAGGTCTTCTCATAAAGGCGTAGTACATTCTGAATATCTGGGCGTGTCCGTCTATTAAAAAAATCTTTTCCATAATTGATTCCTGTTAATTGTCTTGAGCAAACCACTCAACATAAGATGATGCTGTTTCGTGCAGTTTTAGACTTATCAGTTCTACTCCCTGTGGCAGGTTACTTTTTATTGTGTGTGCAAAATAGCAGATAAGGTTTTCTGTTGTCGGCTGAAAATCAGTTAGAATTATATTAGGATACTCTTTGGCAAGCTCATTGGATAATGGGGTCCCTTCCCTTAAAACAAGGGCGTGGTCAAATTTGTCTGTTATGTTGGCATTAACAATGTCTTTAAGGATTTTAAAGTCCATTACCATTGAGCTGCTGGGTGAACTGATATCTGTATTTTGTTCCCCTTTTACTGTTACGTACAAAATATATGAATGTCCGTGTATGTTCTTGCATTTGCCATTATATCCTAAAAGGGCGTGGGCTCCTTCAAATCTGAACTCTTTTGTAATTCTAAGTATAGCCATAAATCTCTCCAATTTATACAAATATAATAAGAACTGATGAGAAAAAAAATACTGATTTTTACTAATAAATATGAATTGGTATCAAATATTGAATGATATTAAGAAAATATTAAGACATTGTAATCTATTTTGCAAAAAATCTTTTAAAATGTTATATTTGTATAGTAAGTGCAATTAAAATATTATAGCTATGCAGGTGGATATTTCTAATTTTTTGTCTAAAAGTGCTCAAAATATGAAGCCATCGCCAATAAGGGCTTTATTGAGTGTGGTAAACCAGCCTGGAATTATATCGTTTGCTGGAGGATTCCCAAACCCAAGTACTTTCCCTATAGAGGATCTTAAAAAGATAGTCATTGAGGTTTTAGATGAACAAGGTGTGCAATCTTTACAGTATGGAGGAACAGATGGAAATGCTCAATTGAGGGAGGAGATTGCAAAAATTTATATTGCACAGGGACTTGATATAGATAAGGATAATGTTATTATTACAACGGCGTCTCAGCAGGCAATAGATCTTACATCCAGAATTTTTATTGATCCTGGTGATACTGTAGTATGTGGAATACCTACGTATCTTGGAGCTTTGCAATCATTTAATGCCTACAGGGCAAATATAGTTGGAGCAGAAAAGGATGAGGAACTGGAGGCTGTTGTAAGAGCTATGTGTGCAAGTGGCAAGAAACCAAAATTTATATATGCCATACCGGATTTTCAGAACCCTACAGGGGTGACAATGACTCTGGAGCAACGCAAATATATGGTTAGGATTGCAAGAAAATATGATCTTATTATAGTTGAAGACAGCCCGTATAGAGAGATAAGATTTACAGGTGAGGCTCAGCCAATGCTCTCTTGCCTTGCCCCGGAAAGGACAATAATGCTTGGCACTTTTTCAAAAACATTTGTTCCGGGATTGAGACTTGGTTGGGTAATTGCTCCAAAACATTTTATTCAAAAGTATAATCTTGCAAAACAATCATCTGATTTATGTACTTCAAACTTTGCGCAGGCAATTGCAGCCAAATATCTGGCGAGTGGTTTGTTTGAAAAGAATATACAGTCTACCATTGAGTTGTACAGGCATAAAAGAGACCTTATGCTGCAAAGTCTGCAGAAATATATGCCACAAGGTGTTAGCTGGACTAATCCCGACGGAGGTTTGTTCCTTCTTATAACTTTACCTGATGGGTATGATGCAAAAATTCTGTTTGACTATGCAATTAAGCAGAGTGTGGCATTTGTAATAGGGGAGGCTTTCTTTTATGATGGTAGCGGACAAAATACCTTTAGGGTGAACTATTCGTTTATGGATGATGATAAGATTGTAGAGGGGGTCAGACGTCTTGCTTTGGCAATCAAAGATTTTATAAAGGAGTAAAAATGTGACAAAAAATAATCTTGCTTTCTGTATATGGTTTTATTACTTTTGCACCGCAAAAACAAATGACAAAAAATAAAATAGTACAGAATTATGAGAAAGAAAATTGTTGCAGGTAACTGGAAAATGAACACCACTGTTCCTGAGGGTGTTAAATTGGCTCAGGATGTAGTTGCTAAACTTTCAGAAGTTCCATCTGATGTTAATTTGGTTGTAGCTCCTTCTTTTGTTCATATTGCACAAGTAGGTGAGGCTATAAAAGGTACATCAATTGGTCTTTCTGCTCAAAATTGTGCAGATGAGGTTAAAGGTGCATACACTGGTGAGGTTTCTGCTCAAATGCTTTCATCTATTGGTGTAAAATATGTTATTCTTGGTCACTCAGAAAGAAGAGAGTATTATGGTGAGACCAATGAGAAATTGGTTAAGAAGATAAATCTTGCCTTGGCTGAGAAGATCTCTCCAATCTACTGCGTAGGTGAGAAATTGGAGGAGAGAGAGGCTGGCAAACACTTTGAGGTTGTGGCTGCACAAATCAAAGAGGTTTTGTTCACTCTTACTGCTGAGC
>CALCUQ010000242.1 GCA_937906795.1 uncultured Bacteroidales bacterium
ATTTGTGCAAGTAACCAGCTTCTGGAAATTACTGCATGTGCCTTTAATAGTTCCGGGCTTGCTGTAGCACTCATCTCACTTGATATAACACTTGTAAGATAATCTTCTACACCAATAACGTTTACAGCAGTAAGTTTACCATTTTCCACTATAATCTTTAACGCTGAGCCAAATTTCTGATCCTCTTTTCTCTCCCAATGGAAATTTACACCAATTGTTACACCTCTCAACCAGAATGTACCTATTCCTTTAGGGGTAAATACCAACTCTGAGTACTCTTTACCATCCCAAAGAACTTTACCATTGCTCTCAATTGCTGTTTGAGGGCCTTTTACCTCAAATGATTGTGAGTTGTCGGGACAAGTAAAAGTATATGCATTGTTAAGTTCAAAAGAAATTTCTTTCTCACTCATAATACCCACACTTACAACAGGTTGCTCTCTAAGTGCATTCTTTACAAGACCAAAATACTCGTTACTTATCTGAATCTCATCTGCAATCTCACAAAGTTCTTTCTCTGTTACTTTATTAAAATCCTTCTCTAAAGGAGTAATGAAAACACCACCCATATCAACTGAAGCAGGACTTAACAGAATATTTGCATCTCCCTCTGCAAAATAATGTGATGGTCTGTGCTTTTCTCTTAAGAAAACAACTGAAATATATTTTGTTTTGTTATCTTCTTTAACTGCCCACGCAAGAATATTAAGCATTGGTTCCCACTCACCCTCTTTAACTTCAAGGCAATTGTAGATCTTTCTAAACTGAGCAACAGCCTCCAATTTATCAGTAGCCTCAATTGTAAGGATGCCTCTCATATAGTTCTCAACAGCATAAACTTTAGCGCCCTCTGTTGCACACAACAGTTTCTTTTCAAGAGCATTGTAATTATACTCCAACGGCAAGAAACCTTTGTTTCCACCCTGGAAATGCATATGGTCTGGAGCAGATGCACCACATTTTGGACCATTGTAGAAGAATAGGAATTCATCCAGACTCTCCGACAAACTTAGCATATCCTCAAATCTCTCCCACTCTCCCTCTATAGTCTGGTTTACGTGATTTATATCGGGAACAGTAAGATGTTTAGGGAAAATAGGGAATGGATTGATTAGAACAGAATACTCAGCTTTTTTACCCATAAAAGGCAATCCTTCCTGGATTGCAGGTCTGTTTGCTGCACATAGGAAACACTTTCTCTCTTTAATGGTTTTAGGATCTACCTTTGCAGCAGAAGAGACAATTCTTGCAGGATTAAACTGAATCTTAACTGGGAAACCTCCAACTACTACCTCTTTTACCCCTACACCACTTAAAGCGGCAAAATTATCTTTGGCTTGTTGCCAAACGGCAAGCTGCCTATCGATTAAATCATAGACAGCTTTATTTGATATTCCGTTATTATTTACCATTACACTATTTTTTTAGAGCAACGCGAGCTTGTAGCTCCCAAGTTCTAATTCTATCTTTATATAAGTTATGGTTATTCATTTTTACGATATCCAATGATGCATCTGAGTTATCTTCCCATCTGCGGCAATTGTAAACTACATCGTAAATTCTACCAATTTGATATTTTCTTGAGAATTTTAGTCCTAATGCATAATCCTCACCATAACTTGTATTAGGAACTTTAATTGCTCTTAGAACTGGAGTATAGAATGCTCTTGGAGCACCAAGGCCATTAATTCTTAATGCATTATTTCTTCCGTTTTCTGGAGTCCACTCTTTGTGGTCAATAATACCAGGAGCAATCATTTCCATGTTAAAGTTAGTCATCATATATGTACCAACTACCATTGCACAATTTTGCTCGTAGAATGCATTAACTATCTTTTGAAGTGTATCTGGGCCTGAATAAACGTCATCTGAATCCAATTGAACAGCAAATTTACCACATTTTGGATGATGAACACCTGCATTCCAGCAACCGCCAATACCTAAATCTTTACGCTCAGGAATTAGATGAATCAGTCTGTCATCACCTGCAAACTCTTTAATAGCATCTGTTGTACCGTCTGTAGAGTGGTTATCAATAATAATAAGATTGAATTTAAAGTTAGTCTCTTGGCTTAGTACAGATTTAATGGCATCTCTAACAGTTTTAACTCTGTTGAAAACTGGAATAATAACTGAAGCCTCAAACTCAAAGTTATTTTCATTGAACTCAATATGCTCAAATTTAGGCTCAAGGTAACCGCCAATCTCTTTCAAATGCTCTGTACAAGCTTGCTCCATCTCAATTTGTACACCTCTGTTTTTAGGATCTACATAGTCAAAGATCTTTTCTCCACTCTTTCTTGTATCGTTTTCAACCTCAGAATAAAGATACTCATTTACGTGGCAAAGCTCACCTTTTTGAGCAACTTTAAGTCTTAGATCATACATACCTGCAAACTTATAATCTTGTTTCATTCTGCTTGCACCGCATTTTAAAGCCGCAGCGTTATAGAATAGCAATGAACCAAAATTAAAATCATCTCTCAAACTACCAAATTGGTAATCAATAACAGGGCTGTTTGATTTTTTACCATCTGCAATTTGATAATGGTCTGCATAAAGCATTGAAGCATTAGAATCCTCAGCAAGATTTACCAATCTCTCAAGAGCAAAATAACCAAGCTCAAGAGTAGTATATTTTGTATAAATCAAAGAATAAGGAGCATCAGATTTCTCAGCAATTTTTTTAACAGTAGCAGAACTGTTCAAAGCATCAACTTCTATAATCTCACATCCCTCAATGTTCTCTTCTACTTTTTGAGTTGCAAGAAGATAAATTTTAGATACTAAGGCACTCTCTTTAAGGCCTTTGATTGTCCCCATAACTTGATCTTTCTCTTGTACTGGGATAAAACAATTAATTTTTGCTTCCATCATAAGTGTATTGAAATGTTTATAATTATATATTTTAAAATTGACATTGTCAATTCGACTCTTTATAAGAAAATAGTAAGTAATAATTATAGCAGACAAAAATACAAATTTCTTAATATAGTAACAATAAAAAGGATGCAAAAAAGGAGAGAAAATAAAATAAAAAAAGCATCCTCAAAAGAAGATGCTTTATGTAGTCCCGCGCGGATTTGAACCGCGGACCCCCACATTATCAGTGTGGTGCTCTAACCAACTGAGCTACGAGACTGTAATGTTTAAAAAAAAAGTCTTAAAATAATTTAAGACTTTAAAAAAATTAGTGGAGAGCAAGGGA
>CALCUQ010000243.1 GCA_937906795.1 uncultured Bacteroidales bacterium
GGAGTGGTTACAGGAGGTATTGGTGCGCTGGTTATGATTGCAGGCTCTTATTTTTTTCCTGTCATTATTGCGGTGACATTTGGAGTGCTGGCAAGGGTTATGGTAACCGGTGCTTTGCATGAAGATGGCCTTGCTGATTTTTTTGATGGGTTTGGTGGAGGAGCATCAAAAGAAAAGATCCTTTCAATTATGAAGGATTCCCATATTGGCAGCTACGGAGTTATAGCGTTGATTTTTTATTTTACAATTATAATTGGAGTGTTGGCCTCGTTTCCTGTTAAAATGGCTGCGGTACTCTTTTTATGTGGTGATGTGCTATGCAAATATATTGCAAGTAACATTGTAAATACTTTGCCTTATGCAAGGCCGGAGAGTGAAAGCAAGAACAAACTGGTTTATAATGTTATCCCGGTAAAAAATACTGTTGTTAATGTTCTGTTTGTGACACTTCTTTTTGGAGTATGCTATAAAGCGGTTCTTCCAGTATCGTTGTCTTTTGCGGTTATTGTTCCAATTCTGGTATTTATTGCTTTGGTCTCTTATATAAATAAAAAAATTGGAGGATATACCGGAGATTGTTGTGGAGCTGTATTTTTAATTTGTGAAGTTACATTCCTTATTGCCTCGCTTGCATTGGTAAGAGGATACCTGTATTTAATGTTATGATAGTTCATTTGGTTAGACATACCTCAGTAGATGTGCCAAAAGGGGTATGCTATGGTCAGACAGATGTCCCCCTTAAAGAGAGTTTCCCCAGTGAGGCTCAAGCAGTAAAATCAAAACTTGAAAGCTTGGATACCAAATGGGATGGCATTTATTGCAGCCCACTGAGCAGATGCGTAAAATTGGCACATTTTTGTGGTTATAAAGATGCTCTTCCCGACAATCGTGTAAAAGAGCTCAATTTTGGGGAGTGGGAAATGCAACCTTTTGACAAGATAGAGGATCCCAGAATAAAAGAGTGGTATGATGACTATCTTAGAGTACGTGCAACAGCTGGAGAGTCTTTTGAGGATCAGTTCAACAGAGTAAAGGATTTCTTGTACGAGAAAAAAAAGGAAGGGAAGGAAAACATTCTGGTTTTTGCCCATGGGGGAGTTCTGGTGTGTGCAAAGATTCTGTGTGGGATGCTAAAACCTCAGGAGGCATTTTCCGGGTTGGATGATTATGGCTCGGTTATAACAATAGAGATATAAAAATAGGGGAGAGTTTAAAACCTTTCCCCTATGTTATAATTGTTTCTCTCTTTAGAATTACGGCTTACCAGCTCTCCAATAAATCCTGTAAGGAATAATTGTGTTCCAATAAGCAGGGCTACAAGAGCAATGTAGAATAAAGGCTGGTCTGTAACTGCTCTAAATTTTAATCCGTGAGCCTGACAAACTAATTTTTCTATTATAAGCCAAATGGTTATTATGAATCCTGCAAAGAAAGTTGCTGAACCAATCAGACCAAAGAAATGCATTGGCTTTTTACCGAATTTTGCCAAAAACCAAAGGCTCATCAAATCAAGATATCCGTTTACAAATCTTTCAAGACCAAATTTGCTCTTTCCAAATTTTCTTGCCTGATGTTTTACAACTTTCTCACCAATTTTTGTAAAACCCGCATTTTTTGCAAGATATGGAATGTATCTGTGCATTTCTGAGTATACTTCTATGTTTTTTACAACAACACTCTTGTAGGCTTTAAGTCCACAGTTCATATCGTGCAGTTTTATTCCAGTAACCCATCTTGCAGTGGCATTATATATTTTTGAAGGGATATTCTTGGTAAGCTTACTGTCATAACGTTTCTTCTTCCATCCGCTTACAAGGTCATAATCCTCCTCTGTAATCATTCTGTAGAGTTCAGGAATTTCGTTGGGGTTGTCTTGCAAG
>CALCUQ010000244.1 GCA_937906795.1 uncultured Bacteroidales bacterium
TTGAAAGAAGAGATTAAAACAAAGATGTCACCTAATGAGAAGCTAAACAACAGCTCTATTTTAGCACTTCTTATATGTGTTATGGGATTAGGCTACTTTGTTGTCAATATCTTTATTAAAGGTAAAACATTGGATTTGAATAGTGTTATTCTGCTATTTATGTTTGTTGGACTTCTTTTCCATAGAACTCCTATCAAATATGTAAATGCAGTAACAAAAGCAGCATCGTCCAGTGCAGGAATTTTATTGCAGTTCCCATTTTATGGAGGTATTATGGGTTTGATGACTGGAGCTTCAGCCGACGGAATATCACTTGCTGGTGAAATAAGTAATGCATGTGTTGCCATCTCAAATGAGCAAACTTTCCCTATTCTTACCTTTTTAAGTGCTGGAATTATAAATGTCTTTGTTCCAAGTGGGGGAGGTCAATGGGCTGTTCAGGCTCCAATTATGCTTCCTGCGGGTTTACAGCTTGGTGTGGATACTTCTGTTACAGGTATGGCAATTGCATGGGGAGATGCATGGACAAATCTGATTCAGCCATTCTGGGCTCTGCCAGCACTGGCTATTGCAAAATTGAATGCAAAGGATATAATGGGATTCTGTCTGATAGATTTGTTTATAGTTGGAATAATTGTTATTGGAGGCTTCCTGATCTTAGCATAGATAAACAGAACAATACAGATAAAAAGGGACAATTAAAGTCTTCTATCTATATAATAAAGAAGGTAACTAATATGATTCAGTTACCTTCTTTATTGTTTTATCCATATCTTGTGCAATGGATTATTTTTTCTCTGCCAATTCGTTTGCTTTTGCAAGTGCTGGAATAATATGAGGGAAAATATATTCCTTACCAAGCTCGTTTACAAATCCAACCTTTGTAAGGTAATTTTTTACGTTTTCATTGACACCACTTAGAATAAGCTGAACATTCTCTTTTTCTGATCTGCTTCTCAAACTTCTAAGGTTATTTAATCCGGTTGAATCCATAAATGGAACTTTTCTCATTCTTAGAATTCTTACTTTAAGATTTTCATTTCTGGTATCTCTGTCAATCTCATCAAGCTTACTTGCCAAACCAAAGAAGAATGGTCCGTCAATTTCGTAAATCTCAACTCCTTTAGCAATATCCAAATGTTCAGTGTCTGCCAATTGAGCCTTTTCATCATTTTCTGTTGCCGCTACTGTGTTACCATCCATAATTTTAATTGAAGAGGTCTCAGAAATACGTTTTACAAACAATATGATAGCTAATACCAATCCAACCTCAATCG
>CALCUQ010000245.1 GCA_937906795.1 uncultured Bacteroidales bacterium
GGCATTGTTGAAGCTGCGTGGGATTACGAAGTCTGAGTTTGCCAGAAGGATGGGAATTCAGAGGCAGAATGTGAATGTGCTCTTTAAAACTAATAATCTGGAGATTATTGCACGAGCTGCCGAGGTTCTTGATGTGCCGTTGGCGTTGTTGATTGGTTATGTGGATGAACCGGATGAGTTTGATTTGCCTGTACCAGAGTGGCAAGGAGGGAGTATAAAGGAAAACTGTGGAGAAATTAAACCGAGGGAGGTCCCTGTAGGGAATTCCTCGGAAGATATAAAAAATAGACGGCGGATTATTTCTCAATTTTACCATGATTGGAAATTACGGAATCCCTCTCTCAAAAAGTTTAATTTATCCTTGAATGAGGATATTAACATTCGGTACGTTTCAATTACTGAAACTTGTACACATGCATCTAGGACTTATCTATCAACATTGGCGGTCTTGCAGTTGGATGCAATACTGACAAATGCTAAGATAGTTTCAACAATTCGCAGCAAGAATAATGCTAATCAGAAACCTTTTGAGAAGATTATTATCATGAGATATGATTGTGTTGGAATAGGGGTTATAAAGATGACTGTTGGGGTAAGACGAAGAAGTCATGAGAAGGTGCAGTATTGTATTACTGCTATGAAAATAGGAAAGGATGCCAAGAAGGCATCCCTATGATTAGCCTCAAGAATGCGTAGGGGATGTTTACTTTTTGGTGGGGCTCGAGGCGAGGACTTTGCACTTGACGAATTACCCCATCCTTACTACGTCTGACATCTCAATGCAAAGATATAACAAATTTTGACAAAACAATTATATAATAAGAAAATTGCAGTAGCAGGAACGGGTTACGTGAGTCTATCGATGGCAGCGCATTGGGTGATTTCAAAACCAGGTGTAGCTTAATTTTTTTGTATTTAGTATTTTATTTTAACTACCGCATACTGCTGTTATAACACTTATTACTGCCACTATTGCCGATAGTATTGCAACGGCGAGCATTATTTTGTTGAGTCTGACTGATTGTTTGTTAAGTTCTAACGTTTGGTCGTTGAGCTGTTGGGTTCTAAGGTTAAACAGGGCTGATTGGGCCAGATTTGAGTAGGTTTGCTGCTGCAGAGCTGTATATCCTTCTTTTGTTATGGAAAAAGTGGGATTGTACTTGTCTTGTTTTTCTATTTTAAGAAGTCCTATTGAGCAAAGTTTTGTAAGGCAACTATGGTAGTGAGGAATAGAAACATCCAAAATAAAAGCTTTGTCGGTGAAGTTGAAAACAAACTTGTTTATATCTTTATATTCAAGTTCTTTTTGTGTAACAAATGCCTCTAAAATTGCAGAAAGGAGCATGGTCTGGCTGTAGAATTCCTTTGCAATTTCTTCTTTGCTCCTTCCGCTCTCTTCTGTTATTCCATAGGTTGTGTATTCTATCCTGTTTTTTAAATCTTGCATTAGTTCAAAAGATTTTTTCATAAATTCCAAATCTTTTGCGCTGGCTTTTTCTGGATGCTCTGCTAATTCTTTTAGGGTCATAATGGAGTGGTTTTGGAATGCAAAGAAAAGAAAAATTCCATTATATTATGTGAGGCGTAAGAGTTAACACTTGAAAATGAAAAGAGAGTCACCTTTTGGGTCACCCTCCTTTGCGGATATAGTTGTAAGCACATAACCGTGATTCGATAAAATTGGGACATGGTCTTTCCTATTGAACAGCTCTATAAAGGAACAAAAATTATAGCCACAGAAACAAAATAGGCCAGCTATTGCTGGCCTAACTGTTTGATATCTATGTATATTCTCTTCAAAAATTAAATTCCTTTAAAAGCCTCCTTTATCTCATTCAACTCCACAGCCCCACCCCACATTCTGTAAACATATTCAGGGGTAATTAAAGCTGGCTCCATTGATCCGCTGCGAGCCTCCATCTCAATAAACTGGCGTAATCTGGCAACCAGTTCTGCATTTGGCTTTATATCTTTCATAATACTTTACAAACTTAAAATATCCTCTGGGCCAATTGGCTCATAAGCCCCATCCTTAACCTCTAAAATTACAGTTCCACTCTCAAGGGAGCGTAGAGTATGCCAGGTGCCAGCCGGTATATTCAATGCACAAACAGGAGCACCAGATGCCACTTCATATGTTGCACTGCAGATTCTCTCCAACTCATCATAAAACTCCTCTACTATACGTCCACGTAGCACCACTACAGTCTCAGAAGTTTTTTTATGTCGGTGAATAGGGATAACAGACCCAGGCTCAATAGCATTAAGCATCCTCTGCGAAGTGTCAGAAGAACCATTCCTAAGATCATAATTCATTCTGAGTCTTGGCGATGCCTTTGCCTGAGCAGTTAGACTGTCTAATAAAATGTTATCTATTTTCATATTATTTCTCCTTGCTTTTTAGATACTCCTCATGCAAATGGTAGTACTTTTTCTTAAAGGCAACATATCCTCCACATAAAACTGCAAGAGCAGCAACAGAATAAATCCAATTATTTATCGGGATAAAAATAAGACCAAAAGATACTCCAAGCTGAAGCAGCATATATATGAAAGAGACCGCAATATGAGGGACTTTCAACTCATTTGCCATAAGCTGGTACACGTGCTTACGATGTGCTTCGCCCAGATTTTCATGCAGCATAATACGGTGAATAATGGTTAGAACACTGTCTACCCCATATACGGCAAGAAGCATTATGTATGTAAAGTTTCCCGACAAAATTATAAGTTTTCCCAGTGCAAAAAGTATTATAAATGCAATTCCCACACTCCCCACGTCGCCTGCAAAACATTTTGCCTTTTTGCGGAAATTGAACACGTTAAACACCAGAACTCCAAGGATGGCAACAATTATAAAGTTCATGTCTATAAAAGGGAACTCTCCATTTATATACATTAACGGAATAAGCACTGCCAGAGAGTAGCCTCCGGTAATGCCATTTATGCCGTCCATAAAATTGTAGGCATTAATAATTCCAACGCATAAAATAAGGGCCAGCGGAATTAACCACCACCCCTGAGCACTAATTATTCCAAAATCTTGAAACATGCAAAGCATTGATGCAAAATGCACTACCAGCCTTATCTTGTTAGGGACACTGCGGATATCGTCTATAAAACTAATTCCCGCAATGGCAGTTAAACCCACCAAAAACCATGGATAATTAAACCCGTAAAACGCAGAGTATAGCCACGCCGACACCAGAAAAATTATTCCGCCACCCCTAAGCGTTACACTGGTGTGGGAACTCCTTAAATTAGGCTTGTCTATAATATTGCATTTATCAGCAATGTAGAAATAAATAAGCTCCACTATAAATAGCAGAGCAAGAATAAGAGTTAGCATGGGAATTTGAAATTTTCTTATATAGAGAGAATCTATTACAATATTTTTGCAATATTAATTATTGTGTATTAGGTTATGCGTGAGAGCTAACACTTAAGGATGATGTTATGTTTCCTTTTAAAGTATAATTATTATTTATTAGAAAATTTAACCTATATCTTATAAGAGGCTAATACGTCCAAAGGTTCCCAGTTAAGTCCCTTACGTGCCTTCTCATTACTGAATGTTAAACTCTGTGTCATTTTCTCCAATTTATACGAGTTGATAGGAGCTTTTGAACCCAACAAGTCACCAGCCTTAGCCATACACCAAGCCATCCAGTAAGGTATAGATATAGGCTTGCGCTTTCCTAACTGTTTAGCCACAGAAGCAGATATCTCCCCAAATGTTGGTTGATTAGTATCACACACATTGTAAACGCCACCCCTCTCAATCAACAACGGAATCAAACGAGCAATATCCTCTGCCATCAAAACACTCTTACGCACCTTACCTCCTGCAATATTCAAATAAAATCCTTTGCGAATACCATTAACCATCGCCCCAAGATTACCAGGAGCATTTTTACCGGCAAGCAGAGATGG
>CALCUQ010000246.1 GCA_937906795.1 uncultured Bacteroidales bacterium
GCGCGGCTACCAATTACGCCACGCCCGCGTTGGTGATTGGGATTGCAAAGGTAGACAATATTTTTACAAATGCAAAAAAAACTTACATTTCATAAAAAGCAACCTCAGAATCTGCATACTCATTGCTTACCACTAAAATAAGTAATGGAGCTATGGTATAGGACAATTCTTCTTGATTTTTAATTGTATAAGCACATTGCAGCACACCGGCATTATATTTTAGCATTTTAGGCGATATAGTCTGATTTACCTTTACAGACTTCTGCATTATTGCTATTACAAAATTATTTTCAAAATCTATTTCTGTAGGTGCACTTGCACTTGTAGTGGCTGCTCCAAAAGTTGAATTAAATTCGCTTTTACTATATATTACAGTCTTTTTTAGTGTACTAGGAACATTTTTTGTAAAATATCCCTGCGCAATTGTGTAAGGAATATCTTCTGACCATCCCTGCTCATCACACCCATACAAGATAAATGACAATGCCATTACAATTACACCAATTACAAATTTTCTCATCTCAAATATACATTTTAAACAATCAAAATTAAGAAATATTTGTATCTTTACAATATTAGGCACAAAGCAAAGAAAAGAAAAAATGTTTGATTTTGATATAATTCTTCCCATTACAGATCCCACATGGATCTTTTTTCTTGTAATGATAATTATTCTGTTTGCCCCTATGATACTGGAAAAATTGCACATTCCTCACATCATAGGTATGATTCTGGCAGGTGTTGCCATAGGCGAATATGGATTCAATATACTTGAAAGAGACAGCAGTTTTGAGCTTTTTGGAGAGGTTGGATTATACTACATAATGTTCCTTGCCGGCTTGGAGATGGACATGGAGGATTTCAAAAAGAACAAAACAAAAGGTATAATCTTTGGAATCCTTGCATTTATAATAAGGTTTGGAATAGGTATGTGGAGTTGTATGAAACTCCTTGATTTTGGTCTGACTACCTCCATTCTTATGGGATGTATGTACGCCTCCCACACCCTAATCTCATACCCTATCATCAGCCGATACGGACTTTCCAGATTAAGAAGCGTAAATATTACTATTGGTGGAACCATTATTGTAGACACCCTGGCCCTGATAGGTCTTGCCATAATAAGCGGAATGTACAAAGGTGACACCTCTGGCATGTTCTGGGTTATAATGGGGACAAAAGTTGTACTGCTTACAGCATTTATAATATTTGTCTTCCCGATAATTGCCAGAAAGTTTTTCAGACACTATTCCGACAATATTCTGCAGTTTGTATTTGTGATATCCATGGTCTTTTTGGGTGCAGGCCTTATGCAATTTGTAGGGATGGAAGGAATTTTGGGAGCATTCCTTACAGGATTGGTTCTAAACAGGCTTATTCCACATGTCTCTCCGCTTATGAACAGAATAGAGTTTGTAGGAAATGCCATATTCATTCCATATTTTCTAATTGGAGTTGGAATGATAATAGACATAAATGCAATTTTTGCAGGAGGATCTGCCCTTAAGGTTGCACTTATCATGACAGCTGTAGCCATCTCCAGCAAATGGCTGAGTGCTTTTATTACACAGAAAATTTTTGGAATGAAATCCAATGAGAGAAGTATGATTTTTGGTTTGAGCAGTGCATCTGCAGCTGCAACCCTTGCGGCTGTTCTTGTAGGACATGGAATCATAATGGAGAATGGAGAAAGATTGATTAATGATGATGTACTCAACGGAACAGTAGTAATGATACTTCTTACCTGCATTATAAGCTCTCTGGTTACAGAACGTTCCGCAAGAAAATTTGCATTGGAAGAGAAATTACAGTTCAACAATACAGATGACCAGCAGGAAACTCAGCAGATTCTCATTCCTGTAGCAAATCCAGAAACAACAGAAAATCTGGTAAATCTGGCAATGCTGATTAGAGATTCAAAGATTGG
>CALCUQ010000247.1 GCA_937906795.1 uncultured Bacteroidales bacterium
CCCTCTTTTGCTGCAACGATAGTAGCCATAAGGTTACCACCAAATGCAGGACGAGTCATCATCAATTTGTTTGCAGCCAATTTTGGATCTGATCCGTCAGAGATCTCCAATTTAGTACAGTCAGCTGTAAGACCTTTCTCCAATCTAGCTGAAAGTCTTGGAGCCAAGTCTCTACCGATAGTAGAAGCACCGAACAATACGATGTTAGGAAGCATCTCGCTGATCACTTTGTAAACAGCTTGAGTATACTGCTCAGTTACATAATCTTTAAGTTCTGGAGCATCAACAACTACTACGTCGTCAGCACCATAGGCGATAAGCTCATTGGCTTTATCTGCGATCTGATAACCAGCTAGAATAGCTACTACTTTCTCGCCAAGAACATCAGCCAAATCTCTTGCTTTGCCCAAAAGCTCTAGAGCAACAGGCTGGATTACGCCCTCTCTTTGCTCTGCAAAAACATATACATTTTTATTCATTTCTTTCTCAGTTTTGGCGATTAGATAATAAATTTCTCTTTAAGTTTGCTTACGATCAAGTCAACTGCTTGTTCAGGATCCACTTCGTAAACTTCACCGGCAGCTTTAACACCTTTAGTGAATGATTTGTAAACTTTTGTACCTGAACCTTTAAGACCAAGCATCTCTACTGGTAGATTTACTTTTTCAACGCCCCATACCTCAACTGGTTTGTCAAATGCGTCAACAATACCGCTAACAGTCATATATCTTGGTTTGAAACCGCTTGCCAATACAGTCATAAGAGCCGGACCAGCTACCTCAAGCATCTGGTAACCCTCCTCAGTCTCTTTCTTAACGATGTATTTGCCGTCTTTAACATCAAATCCAACTACGTAAGAAATCTGAGGAAGACCAAGGTGCTCAGCAATCTGAGGACCAACCTGAGCAGTATCACCATCAATAGCCTGACGGCCAGCAATGATCAAATCATACTCCAAGTTCTTAAGGGCAGCAGCAATAGTGTGAGATGTTGCAAGAGTATCTGCACCACCAAACTCTCTACCAGTCAATAGGATAGCTTTATCTACACCCATAGCGTATGCCTCTCTTAGGATAGCATCAGCTTGAGGAGGACCCATTGTAATTACTGTTACATGCGCGCCATATTTGTCTTTTAGCTCCAATGCCATCTCCAAACCACCTTTATCATCTGGGTTCATGATGCTAGGAACTCCATCACGGATAAGTGTACCTGTTACAGGGTTAATTTTAATCACTGTAGTATCTGGTACTTGTTTAATACAAACTACTATTTTCATACTTTGAATTTTTACTTAAATAATTTTGCTGCAATTACCATTCTTTGAACCTCTGAAGTACCCTCATAGATCTCAGTGATCTTAGCATCACGCATCATTCTCTCAACTGGATACTCTCTTGTATAACCATAACCACCATGGAATTGAACTGCTTTAGTAGTTACCTCCATAGCTGTCTCAGCTGCAAACAATTTACACATAGCTGCATCTGCAGAGAATGGTTGGCCAACATCTTGTTTCCAAGCTGCAGATCTAACAAGCAATCTAGCTGCTTGAACTTTAGTCTCAAGATCTGCCATTTGGAATTGAGTATTTTGGAAAGAAGCAATTGATTTACCAAATTGTTTTCTCTCTTTAGTATATTTAACAGTCTCATCCATAGCACCTTGAGCAATACCAAGAGCTTGAGAAGCAATACCAATTCTACCGCCATCAAGAGTTTTCATTGCAACTTTGAAACCCTCACCAATTTTACCTAGCATATTTGCTTTAGGAACACGGCAGTTTTCAAAAATAAGCTCACAAGTAGCAGAACCTCTGATACCTAGTTTATGCTCTTTCTTACCAATTGAGAAACCAGGAGTACCAGCCTCAACAATGAAAGTAGTAATACCTTTGTTTTTCAAAGATTTGTCAGTCATTGTAGCTACAACGTATACGTGAGCTGGACCAGCATTGGTAATGAAAATCTTGCTACCGTTAAGGATGTAATCATCACCATCCTCAACTGCAGTAGTTTGTTGAGCAGAAGCGTCAGTACCTGCATTAGGCTCAGTTAGACCAAATGCACCTAACCACTCACCGCTAGCAAGTTTTGGAAGGTATTTTTGTTTTTGCTCCTCTGTACCGAACTC
This sequence comes from uncultured Bacteroidales bacterium, assembly GCA_937906795.1. Classification (GTDB taxonomy): domain Bacteria; phylum Bacteroidota; class Bacteroidia; order Bacteroidales; family UBA932; genus Egerieousia. The sequence goes on from CALCUQ010000247.1 coordinate 2,134, forward strand.
ATAAATAGGAGACATACAAAGTGAAGTATGTGCTGAAAGAATAACACCAG
>CALCUQ010000248.1 GCA_937906795.1 uncultured Bacteroidales bacterium
CAATACAGCATCCCTAAGAGCCAGAATTGGCAATGTCTGAGGTAAATCAATGTCTTCCAAATTAGCATTTCCATCAATACTCATAACTGGCACTATACTAACATCACTACTCTCTAGTTGTTCGAGTAAAATCTTTGGAATTTTCATATTGTCTAAAAGTTTTTATATGTCAATTTGTCATACTTTACCCCTTAAACAGGGGTGATATATATAGTGTCAACTAATATGCCAAACTTCATATAATGCTTATTTTAAAAAAAATAGACAAAAAATATGATAAAACTATGATAATTGAGAAAAAACACTTACTTTTGCTACCCCTTAAATAGACTATAACTTTTTAATATATTTATTATTATGACTAAAGCTGATATCGTAAATGAGGTTGCAAAAGCAACAGGAATAGAGAAAATTGCTGTACAGAATGTGATTGAGTCATTCATGGAAAGTATCAAAGATTCATTAGCAAATGATAAAAATGTATATCTTCGTGGTTTTGGTAGCTTTATTGTTAAAGAGCGTGCACAAAAAACTGCAAGAAACATTTCTAAAAATACTACATTGATTATTCCAGCTCATAACATTCCTTCATTCAAACCTGCTAAGGTTTTCATGAACAAAGTTAAAGGTGACAAATAATTAATTATAACGTAGATATAAACTTTTTTAATTTTTTTTGTTATGCCAAGCGGAAAGAAAAGAAAGAGACATAAAATGGCTACACACAAACGCAAAAAACGTCTTCGTAAGAACAGACATAAAAAGCGTAAATAGGTAGCAGTTGTCTTACCAGAATTAATCTAAAGCAAGTCGGTAATACCTACCTCTTCTTGCTTTAGATTATTTATTTTTAATAGATGGAGAAGGACTTAATCATTGATGTTAGCTCCACAGAGATATCAATAGCTCTGTTGGATAATCACAGACTGGTTGAGCTCAACAAAGAACAAAATGGCGGATCATTCTCGGTAGGGGATGTTTACCTTGGAAAGGTAAAGAAAGTAATGCCTGCTCTAAATGCTGCTTTTGTAGATATTGGAGATGATAAGGATGCTTTTATTCACTATCTTGATCTTGGACTTAACTTTAAAGCCTTTGATTGCTTTGCTAAGCAAATTAATCCCAATAGGGATTTGAGATCCTTCTACTCCTATATTAAAATTGGGAATATCCTCGAAAAAGAGGGTAAGATAGCGGATGTTTTACAACCTGGCCAACCCATAATTGTACAAATAGTCAAAGAGCCTATTTCAACAAAAGGGAGCAGGTTAACATCAGAAATATCAATAGCCGGAAGAAATGTTGTATTGCTTCCGTTTGCAGATAAAGTAAATGTATCCCAAAAAATTACCTCTAAAGAAGAGAAAAAGAGATTAGAGCGTCTTGTTTACAGCATTCTGCCAAGAAATTATGGCGTAATTATAAGAACAGCTGCAGAGGGTAAAAAAGCAGCGGTATTGGATGCTGAGCTAAGAATGCTCATAAAAAAATGGGAAGATTGTTGGACAAAGCTTATAGAGTGCAAACCTCCTCAGTTACTGTTTACAGAAAACAGCAGAACAACTACTATTCTTAGGGATCTGCTGAACGATTCTTTCTCAAATATATATGTAAATGATGAGCAGGTTTATCAGGAGGCAAAAGATTATATCTATACAATCTCTCCTGAGCAGGAAAAAATTGTTAAGCTTTACAACGGAGAAGAACCTATTTTTGACCATTTTGATGTAACAAGGCAAATCAAAGGTTCTTTTGGTAAAGTGATTCCTTTAAAGCAAGGTGCATATATAGTCATTGAACATACAGAAGCCTTGCATGTAGTTGATGTAAACAGTGGCATAAGAGCCAAATCTGGTGTCAACCAAGAAGAAAATACATTTGAGGTAAATTTACATGCTGCAGACGAAATTGCCAGACAATTAAGGTTAAGGGATATGGGAGGAATTGTCATTGTAGATTTCATTGATATGGAAAGCAATGACCATAAACAAAGATTATACAAACATATGCAGGAACTTTTGTCTACAGACAGAGCAAAGCATAATATACTCCCTCTTACCAAGTTTGGTCTAATGCAAATTACAAGGCAGAGAGTAAGACCGGCTACAGAAATTAAAGTTAACGAAAAGTGCCCAATGTGCCACGGAACAGGAGAAATTTCATCAAGTATTCTTATTGATGAAACCATTGAGAGACAATTGGCATTTTACGTTAAAGAAAGAAATATCAAGTCCTTTATCTTACAAGTCAACCCAATTTTAGGAGCCTATCTTACAAAAGGTTGGTTTACCAGCAAAAAAGCAAAGTTGTGCAGAAAATATGGTTGTAAAATAAAAATCAAAAACAACTCAGAATCTACCCTTTTGCAAGTTGATTGGTTCTATGATAACGGAGATAGAATAGATGAATAGAAAAAAAGGCGGTTAATAATGATGTGACCCCCAAAAGTTGGACGGTTTAACATTATTAAGAGGCCCTCTTAGA
>CALCUQ010000249.1 GCA_937906795.1 uncultured Bacteroidales bacterium
CTCAACAGATGGGTCTATCCTTACTCTTCCAACAAAAACCTCATCTTTGTCTTTTGTGAACAGAGGCATTGGATAAGGGAGATTCTCTGTGTCTCCTATTGAAGGATTTTGCTGTCCGTCAACAACTTTTACTCTATCCTGTACTACAACACAAGGTGCATTTTCCAATATGTTATATACTTGTTCAAGAGTGAAAGGTTTTTCAAATTCCAGGTTTATTGATTCTGCGTGTCCTCCAAGTACAGGAACTCTTACTGTTGTAGGAGAAACCCTTATGGATGGATCTGAGAGGATCTTGTGTGTTTCGTTAACCATCTTCATCTCCTCTTTTGTATATCCGTTATCAAGGAATTTGTCTATATGGGGAAGCAGATTAAGGTCTATTCTGTATGGGTATGCATTAACCTTAACCTCTTGCGATGCTCTTTCTGCCTCCATCTGGTCAACAGCTTTTTTGCCTGTGCCAGTAATGCATTGGTATGTAGATACTACAACCCTTTTGATCTTAAAGGCTTTATGGAGCGGAGCAATTGCAATAAGCATTTGAATTGTAGAGCAGTTTGGATTTGCAATTATATAATCTTCCTTTTCAATTACATCTGCATTAATCTCCGGTATTACAAGTTTCTTGGTTGGGTCCATTCTCCAGTATGCGGAATTGTCAACAACATAGCACCCTATTTGGGCAAAAAGAGGTGCCCATTTGGCAGATGCATCACTGCCGGCAGAAAATATTGCTATCTGTGGCTTTTTTTCAATTGCTTTTTGGGGTGTACAAACTGTATATTCAGTTCCATTGAATCTGACTTTGCTCCCGGCCGATTTCTCAGATGCAACAGGGATAAGTTCTGTTACAGGAAACTTTCTCTCCTCTAATACTTTCAACATATTTCTGCCTACCAAACCGGTAGCACCAACTACTGCAACTTTCATCTCTATCGTTTTATATAATTCTTAAATTCAGTTCTCTTTTTATATAGCAAGAATATCATTCAATAAGCCACCTGCTGTCTGTTTGGCACCTGCACCGGCACCTTTAATCACTATGCCGTTAGGGTAGTACTCAGATTCAATAATAACAGCATTGTCTGTTCCTTCAAGTGAATAGAACGGGTGGGATGCATCTATGGATTTTAGGCTTATAGAGCATTTCAGGTCATTGGTATTATCCAGTTGTGCAATGAATCTCAGTTTTTTACCCTCTTGTTTTGCTGTGGCATATTGTTGCAGGATTACAGGTTCCCACTCCTCAAGTTTTTCATAGAACTCATTGGCATAAGCGTTAAAGTCACTCTTTTGCACAGCCATAATTTCGTCGGGAACAAAACCTTTAAAATCAATTATGTTGCTCTCTAGAGCAAATCCTGCCTCTCTTGATGATATAAGGAATTTTCTAAGTACATCTGTCCCAGCCAAATCCAGTCTTGGATCAGGCTCTGCATATCCGGCTTCCCTTGCATATTTTACCAGTCTTGAGAATGATTTTTCTCCATTGTACTGGCTGAACAGGTAGTTTAATGTTCCCGACAGAATTCCTTCTATCTTATAAATTTTATCTCCACAATTTACAAGTTGTGATATAGTTTCAAGAACAGGAAGGGCTGCGCATACTGTTGTTTCATATTTATATTTTACCCCCTCTGCCAAGGTTGTGGCAAAAAGTTCCTTGTATGCATCAAAAGAGAGTGAGTTTGCAATCTTGTTGCATGTTACTACAGAGAACTTGTTTCTGAACAAGTCTACATATGTTGCTGCTATAGAGCGGTTTGCGGTGCAATCAACAAAAATGGAATTACTCAATTTAAAGTTGCACACTTCCTGGATATATCTGTTGTCTGTGTTTGCCTCTCCTTTGCTCAGGTCTGCTTGTGCCCCTATGCCGTTTTTGTCTATCAGATAGTTTTTGCTATTGCTTAAACCGCAGATTACAAGCTCTTTACCTAATTTGGACTTAATAAACTCCTTTTTGCTGTGGATAATCTCAACAAGGGCTTTTGATACAGTTCCATATCCTGCTATAAACAGATTTACCCTTTGGGATTCATTTGAGAAAAATTCTGTATGGATTGCTCTTATTGCATCATTCACATCTTCTGTATGTACCACCGCAGAAACATTCTTCTCCGACGACCCTTGAGCTATTGCCCTGATGTTTATTCCGCTTCTGCCCAAAGCTTCAAACATTCTGCCACTTGCTCCGGATTGGTTTTTCATATCATCGCCTACCAATGATATAATTGAAAAACCTTTTTCAACTTTTAACGGGTCAACCTTGCCAAGTGAAATCTCGTATGCAAAAAGTTCATCGGCAGCTTTTTTTGCTTTGTCTGCATCTGCCTGGTCAATGGCAATGCACATTGTGTGAACAGATGAAGCTTGGGTAATCAATATTATGTTTACGTTGTTTTTGCTCAAAGTGTCAAACAGTTTGCTTGAATATCCCGGAATGCCAACCATTCCACTTCCCTCCATAGAAAGGAGTGCAATTTTGTTTGAACTTGAGATACCTCTTATTTTGTCGTGTCCCTGAGGTGGGTTACGCTCAATAAGGGTTCCAAAATCGTCGGGAACAAAAGTATTCTTTACATAAATTGGAATGCCTTGTTTTACTACAGGCTGAATAGTAGGAGGGTAGACCACTTTTGCTCCAAAATGTGAAAGCTCAAGTGCTTCTTTGTAGGAAATATTCCTTATTGGGCGTGCATCTGGAACTATCCTTGGGTCTGCGGTCATCATACCGCATACATCTGTCCATATTTCCAAAGCTCTTGCTTGTGCTCCAACTGCAATTATGGATGCAGTGTAGTCTGAGCCACCCCTTCCAAGTGTGGTGGTGCGCCCTTTTAAATCAGATGCAATGAATCCGGGAAGGATATAAAGGTTATTGTTAGTGGTGGCAAAATAGTTTGAGATGTTTGAGTTGGTCTCTTTTGTTAGAATAACATTCTTGCCGGCAATATATTCTGTCTTTATAAGATCTCTGGAATCTTTCCATTGGTGACTTATGTTTAGTGACTTTAGTTTTGCACTTATAATTTTGGTTGAAAGCAATTCTCCAAAACTTACTATATGGTCTTGGCTAAGCTCACTCAACTCCTTTAAAAGATATACACCTTTACAAATCTCCCTTAGTTTGCCAAAAAGTTCATTGCATGTACTCTTAATGGTTGTATTGTCATCAGAAGGTATCAGCTCATCAATAATTGTATTGTGTCTGTGTTGCAAATCATCAATAAGATTCAGATAGTTTTCATCTTGGGCTTTTGCCGCATTGGCAATTGCAATTAACCCATCTGTTGCACCACTTATAGCAGAAGAGACAACTACAGCTTTGTCATTTTTGAGAGTCTCTTTAACAATTGCTATTACTTTGTTTATGTTTTGGGCATTCGCTACAGAACTGCCTCCGAATTTTAGAACCTGCATAACTTTTATATTAGATTTTCTTGTTCTATTACATTTTTAATCTGTTGCCATTCCAAAAGGAATCCGTCGTGTCCAAATGCCGATGTTATTTGTGTGAATCTGGCATTTGGAATATGTTTGGCCATATATTGTTGTTCTTGGACAGGGAATAAATTGTCGCTGTCTATTCCTATACATAAAGTTTTGGCCTTTATCTGTTTGAGTGCATTCTCCACACCATTGCGGCCACGTCCTATATTGTGGCTGTCGGTGAGATTCAGCATTGACAAATATGCGTATGGGCAAAATCTGTCTACCAGTTTTTTCCCCTGGTACTTCTGGTATGATGCAGCCCTTGTTGGGAAAATGCAGTCGGGGTCTGGTTCACTTTGTGTTGAGTTATACCCCTGATAGCTTCTGTATGATATAAGGGCAATTGATCTTGCTGCTGCCAGTCCTGCTTTGCCACCTAATGTTACAACTGAGCCATCTTTAATTATATACTCTTGTGCTTCAAATGATTTGTCTGCAAAAAGAGCCATTCTTTGAGATTCATTATATGCACTTCCCCATGGTGTAAATCTGTGGTTGCATGCAAGCAGTACCATTGATTTTATTGTTTGCGGATACATAATGCTCCACTCAATAGCTTGGCATCCTCCTACCGAACCTCCAATAATAAGGTCTACACTATCCAGTTTAAGATGTTTTAACAAAAGGTTGTGGCACTGTACAACATCTCTTACTGTAATTTCTGGGAAATCAAGCAAATAAGGTTTGTTGGTCTCTTTATTTATTGATGTTGGTGATGTAGAACCATAACACGAACCAATAACATTGGCGCATATTATGGTTTGTTTTCTTGGGTCAAAAAACTTTCCTTCACCAACAAGAACATCCCACCAGTCTGTTGGATCTGAATTGGCGGTAAGTGCATGAGTAATCCATACAACCCTTTTGTTGAGGCTCTTAGAGGGGTCAAAATCCTTTGATATATGGTAGCAAATCTCTATATCTTCCAATTTGCCTCCACATTCAAGATTGAAAACACCTTTATGTATGTAAATTCTTTTTTCCACTTTAGAGTTTGCTTAATGCTTGAGACAAATCTTCTATCAAATCTTCTATATCTTCTATTCCAACACTTATTCTTAGAGTGCCAGGAGTAATACCTACATTAAGTAACTCTTGGTCTGACAGCTGTCCGTGTGTTGTTGTTGCAGGATGTCCTATTAGAGAACGGTTGTCACCCAAATTGGCAAGCAGTGTAAACAAGTTAAGGTTATTTACCAGCTCACCTGTCTGTTCTCTGGTTGCTTTCAAATCTACAGTCATTACACCACCAAACCCATTTTTTAAATATTTCAATGCATTATTATGGGATGGATGTGATTCCAATCCGGGGTAATTTACTTTGGCAACCTTTGGATGCAACTCAAGGAATCTGGCAAGCTCCAAAGCATTGTCACATATTTTCTTACATCTTAGTGAAAGGGTCTCACAACCGGTCAAAAGCAAGAAAGAGTTAAATGGTGCCAGGCAGCAGCCGTAGTCCCTTAAACCTTCACATTTTATTTTTGCAGCTAAAGCTCCACTGCCAAAATGCTCTGCAAAACTTATCCCATGGTAAGATGGACTTGGTTGTGTTATTTGTGGATATCTGTTGTTTCCAATCCAGTTGAAGTTTCCTCCATCTACAACAATTCCTGCAATGGAATTGCCGTGTCCACCTATATACTTGGTGGCTGAGTGAGTTACAATGTTTGCTCCATACTCTATAGGTGCACATACATATCCTGCGCATCCTAAAGTATTGTCTACTATAAGGACAATCCCGTATTTTGTACAAACTTCCCTTAGCATATCAAAATCTGGAACAGAAAAGTCTGAATTGGCAATTGTCTCTACATATACGGCCTTGGTGTTCTGGTCTATAAGTTTTTCCAACTCTTCTTTATTGG
>CALCUQ010000250.1 GCA_937906795.1 uncultured Bacteroidales bacterium
CCGCGACGTAGTCGTGGGAGGGATGGAGTCGGAACTTGTTCCGACGGAACCAAGCCAAACTTACCCTACCGCCACTGTCGTCATATCCATATAAATACGAAAGAAGGCGACTATAGTCGCCTTCTTGCTTTTTACTATAAGAACTTAAGTCTTTTTAGCGACTTTAAAAGCTCTTCTTTAAGTTGCGAATCAACATCTGTATTATTTGCAATAAAATTCTCAATATAATTAATGATTTTATCTCTATTTACAGAATAACAATACCATCCTAAAGATTCAGCCAAAACAATTTTTTTCTCCAACTCAAGATTATTGTCACAAAGGCCATCAAGAATAAGATCCAAGCTCCAATGGGCCGGATAATTTCTTGTATTTCTAAGTTGCGACACACCTTTTTTTCCTTTAAGGTCAAATTTTTGCTCGGTTTCAGAATTGATACATTTCAATGCATTATAGCTTGCATATTTGACCCTTTCTGCCTCCTTATGGTTATTGATATTATCATTCAATAGAGGAAGGAAATCCTTTGAGCCAACCTTGCCGGCCCAATGTGCACTAAATCGTCTTATGAGTTCATAAACATCCTTCAAGCCCAATTTGACAGCTTTAACAAAAGAGACATTATCAGCAACAGAGAGTGCCAACAAAGCCTGAGCCCTTACAATCATAGAGGGATCGTTCTCAAGTATAGAGAGAATATTTGCACTGTATTTCTCATCTGCTGTGTCACTCATATATAATTTTTGTAAAAACTTTATAGCCAAGGCTCTTACAATTGGAGAATAAACAGAGTTTTCTCCCCTTGCTGTAGCTTTATTTGAGTCCAAAACAAGATTCCAGTATGCAATATCTCCTCTCTTATCCAATAGAATTGAATTTATATTCTTAACATCAAAATTCTTTAGTCTATCAGGTTTTAAATTTGATGGTTGGGCAAATCTGTAAGTAGGATCTCCAAACAAATGGCTCTCCAAAGTTACAACTTCATTTTGCCAGAATCCCACTCTGGCACCCAAAGATAAAATACCAATAAGTTGATCTGCCCATTTATCTTGTAGCACATTAACCGTATTACCTTGGGCAACAATAGTTTTACCACCGCCAAATATATGATACCCAGCCACATAACCATCTTTATGGAATGATCCGTTATAACATGCATTAAAAATTGTCACTCTGGAAGATGGCTTTAATGTAAGCAAATCCTGCAGATGAATATCCTTGTCAGCAGCTATTGAAGAGTCTTTCTGTTTATTTTTAATAATTTGGTCATTACTCAAGAAAGCGGTATCAAGGCCATATTCAGAAGATATTTTTTTAATTAAGGCATCTCTCTTTTGAGGCTTTGATCTTAAATAACGCTTCCTTAAAAGATATTGTAAAAGATTTACATTATCAGAAACAGATGCCCCTGCATAAGGATCTCCATTTATATATTGAGTATCTGGAGCTCCGTGTTCATAAAACATAAACATATCAGTTGCCGGTGACTGCATCTGGGTAAACAAATGAAATTTCATTTTAGGATCCTGTCTGAAATTAAAGAACTTGAATCCTGTAGATGAATTGAAAGCCTGGGGGAAATAATCTCTGAATGCAACTGACTGCTGCCTCCAGGCAGTCAAACAATCAGAGTTATATCCATGTCCTGCAAAATGTATAAATCTGTCCAGTTCATTAGACTCCTTGTGTGCATCAACCACTTTAACAAGATACTCACGTAACAATTGGTACTTTGATTTTCCCAATGCTTTGGAAAGTTCTTGAGGCACATACATTCTTGCAGAGTAATATGAAGGAGTAAGTTG
>CALCUQ010000251.1 GCA_937906795.1 uncultured Bacteroidales bacterium
AGTTGCAGCAGAAGACTGGGTTCCAAGAGCTGTCATATACGCCGGAAGCATTGTAACCAGCAACTTCAAAGGGTTCTTCTTTACAATTGAACCTGCAATTACAAACTGTATCAGAAGCAGTGAAACGTGCAGTACAAAAATGATTGCAATTACTTTAATGAAAAGTTTCATTATGGCACCGGCTTGTCCCTCCGCACCAATCTGCAGGAAAATGCCAAACACATACAAAGGAAGCAGTGGAATTATTACTCCCGATATTACCTTGTTTACAAGATCCCTGAACTCAATGAGACCGTTCTTAAGCTTGTCACCTGAAACTGCACACAGGCCAAGACCAAGTACAAAAGCAAGGACAAGGGCTGTTGTCACACCCATTACAGGAGGCATATCAACTGTAAAATAAGGGAGTATCTTGTTGGCCTGGGCTACATTCTGGGTAAGTCCGGCAGAAGAATCCAGGAATATGGGATATGAAAAATCGCAGGCAAAATAAGAGAAGAAACCTGCAAAAAGGGTTGAACCGTAAGCTATTGCCGCTGTAATGGCAAGGAGTCTTCCCGCTCCGCTGCCAAGTTCTGCTATACCTGGGGCAACCAGTCCCACTATAATGAGCGGTATTATAAAACCAAGGAAATTCCCAAAAATTCCGTTGATTGTGATGAATATTCTGTTAAGGAACTCGGGGAAAAAGAATGAACAGAGGATACCTAAAGCAATTGCAATTGCCACTTTACCCAAAAGGGGCATGTTCTTTAATTTGTTTATCATAGCTGTATTATTTATTCCGAATAATTCTTAAAATTAATACATTTGCACCAATTAACCGAAATTAATCATAATTATTTATGAACAAACATTTGAGGACATTGAGAATTGCTGTTGCAACAGCAGCATTTATAATAATAACCTGCGGTTTCCTGAACATGAGCGGAGGGAATACACTCTCACAGGCATTGCTGAGAACGCAGTTTATACCGGCCCTGGTATCTGTATTCACCGGTTGCGCTGCAGCTTTCCTAATATTGATGATCCTTACAATCCTTTTTGGAAGGGTTTATTGTTCATTCCTGTGTCCACTTGGAATTTTCCAGGATATAATCTACAGAATCTCAAATTTTACAAAGAAACGTCTAAATGGCGGAAAGAAACCACGTGAAACATACCGCAAGCCACATAATGTATTGAGATACACTATACTGGTTCTTACAGGAATCTGCTTTGCCGCATTGTTCACCTACCCGGTAGCCCTGCTCGACCCTTATTCAAACTACGGCAGGATTGCAACACATCTCTTCGGTACTGTAGAAACTTTTATAAATAATATGCTGTCGGGAATATTGCCGGATTATTTCTATGCACAGAAATATGTTTCAATCGGTTCAGTTGCGTTCATATACTCGCTGTTCTTCTTCTTTGTTGTTACAGTATTCAGCGCAGCAAGGGGAAGGCTCTACTGCAATACAATCTGCCCAGTTGGTTCATTCCTTGGACTTGTAAGCGGAATATCATTGTTCAAGCCTGTACTTGACAAGGAGAAATGCGTAAGATGCGGACT
>CALCUQ010000252.1 GCA_937906795.1 uncultured Bacteroidales bacterium
GCTTTTTGTTCAAACAGTACTGTGTTCCTTTTATGGTTAAGCTGAGCCTGAAACAGTTGTGCCTTTTGTTGCAGATGTTGGGCTTTTGCAGAATTTAAAGAAGCCTCAGCCCTCTCTTTATTGGAAACATATATATCAGGTTTTATTTTAAGCAATAAATCTCCTTTTTTTATAGTATCACCTGATTCTACAAGCAATTGTACAATCTCACCAGAAACATCAGGGCTTATCTTTACTTCAGTAACAGGTTGAATCTTTCCGTTGCTTGGAATGGATTCGGTAATGGTGGCAACAACAGGGTCTGCAATGTTTACAGAAATTCCAACCTCCTTGCTTTTGCCAATGGCAATTAGAACGGTTACTATAATTACAAATGCACCAATCAGGTATAATTTTTTGTTTTTCTTTGTTTTCATATTCTGCTTAGATAATTATAAAACTCCATCAAACTTCTTGCCTGCGTAGTAATCAAGAATAATAAGTTGGAAAATATATTGGTATAAAGACTGATAGCATTCACTTTCTGCTTTAAACAGGTTTGTCTTTGCTACAATAAAATCTGTGCTGTTGACCATTCCAAGATCAAATTTTCCTTTTGTCTGGTTATATGACTCTGCCGACAAGTTTTTATTCTCTGTTGCTGCCAGGTATTTCTGGTAATATGCATATGCATCATTATGAGCTTGTTGAATTTCTTTATATAGATTCTGCTTGCTTTTGGCCAATTCAATCTCATTATTTTCAACAGCAAGTTTTGAGTTCCTTATTTGTGTGTTGCTCCTGTAATTGTTAAAGATTGGAATAGATAGAGAGAACCCAATGGAAGGACTCCTGTTTTCGTTAAACTGTCTAAAGAAAGCGGCATCAGACCCATTGCTGTAGTATGTAGTGTAACCGGCAGAGAAGTTAAGTGATGGGTAAGCTGATCCTTTGGCAATCTTATGTTGCAACTGGCTCTCCTGCAAGGCAAGCTCTGCCCTCTTTATTTGTGGAAGGTTCAATGCTTGGCTGAAAATCTCATCCAATGAGGGAATGTTGGCATTATCTGCCTTTCTTGTCTTTGGAACAGCTACTTTAAAGTCATAATAATTTTCCAGGTCAAGCAATTGCGCAAGCTCAAGCAAAGATGTCTGAACATTATTATGTGCTGTAACAACCTGTAATTTTTCTGTAGAGAGTTGGGCTTTCATCTCCAGAAGGCTGGAATATGCCTGACTTCCAGCCTCAACCAGTTTCTCTGTTTTTGCAACTTGTTCCTTAACGCTGTTATAGCTCTCAGTTGCAACGGAATCTATCTGATAGTTAAGCAATATTTGCAAATAAGCTTTACATATTGCTATATATATGTCATTTTTCAGTTTCTCAACATCCTGTTGGGCAATCTTGTATTTGTTCTTTGAACTTTTAAGATTCTTGTGTTTGTTCATAGCCTCAAACAGAGCAATACCGGCAGATACACTTGTGCTGGTACTCTGAGAAAGGTGATCCTTTATAATTGCAAGGTCATTTATATTTACAGATCTACCCCAGCTCATATTATGGTTTACAGACCAATTTAGTGAGGGTACAAAATTAAGTTTTGCGGCAAGGATATTGTTTTGAGCCTCCTTAAGGGATAATTCCTGTTGCTTTATACTCAAGTTGTTGGCATAGGCATAATCTATACAATCTTTCAGTGTCCATACCTGAGAATGACAAATGCTGCAACTCAGCACTACAAGAGTGGATAAAACCAGAAGATGCTTATAATATTTAATC
>CALCUQ010000253.1 GCA_937906795.1 uncultured Bacteroidales bacterium
GATTGCCGAGACCAAGGAGTTCATTGAACGTTTCAAGGGCACATATTCAAAGACAAATCAGGTGCAGTCGAGGGTAAGGATGCTGGAGAAGCTGGAGATTCTTGAGGTTGATCCAGAAGATAAGAGTGCACTTAATTTAAGGTTCCCCCCATCTCCCCGTTCTGGTTCTTATCCTGTTGTTACTCATTCTTTGGCCAAGAGCTATGGAGATCATCTTGTATTTGGAAATGCTTCAATTACAATTGAAAGAGGTGAGAAAGTTGCTTTTGTAGGCAAAAACGGAGAGGGAAAGTCTACAATGGTAAAGGCAATTATGGGGCAAATAGATTACCAGGGAGAGCTTGCACTGGGCCATAACCTTAAAATTGGATATTTTGCACAAAATGAAGCCTCTTTGTTGGATGAACAGAAAACTGTTTTCAAAACAATAGATGATGTGGCGGTGGGAGACATCAGAACAAAGTTGAGGGACATTCTGGGTGCATTTATGTTTGGACGTGATGATTCAGAGAAACTTGTGAAAGTTTTGTCGGGAGGAGAGAGAACCAGACTGGCTATGATAAAGCTTTTGCTGGAGCCTGTAAATATGCTTATTCTCGACGAGCCAACAAACCATCTTGATTTAAAGACTAAAGATATATTGAAAGAAGCCCTTATAAACTTTGACGGCACACTTATAGTTGTCTCTCACGACAGAGATTTTCTGGATGGTCTTGTAAGTAAAGTTTATGAGTTTTCAAACAAGCGTATCATTGAGCATCTTGGAGGTGTGTATGATTTTCTTGAGAAAAAGAAAATGGAGAATTTAAGAGAAATAGAGAGAAAAAATTAGTATTATGAAGAGTTTGAGAGGTTTGATAATGGCTATATTGTCATCTGCTACATTTGGCCTTATTCCATTGTTTTCAATTCCATTGATGGAAAATACAAATAAAGAACTGGAGATAGATCTTGACAGTGTCTGTTTCTACAGATTCTTGTTTTCTGCTCTACTTATGGGATTGATAGTTCTTGTAAATTCATTAAAGAAAAAGGATTCAACAATAAAGAAAGCAATGGTGAGCGGTTTTGGATTAAGTGCAAAACAATTTATGTTCCTTTTCCTTATATCAATTTTTTATGCCTCTACAAGTATCTTTCTTACAGCATCGTATACAATTGGTGAGATTCCAAGTGGAATTGCCACAACAATACATTTCCTGTATCCGGTTTTTGTTACTGCCATAATGATAATGTTCTTTGGCGAAAAACTCTCATTTCTTAAGGCAGTAGCTGTCCTTTTTGCTTTTGGCGGGGTTTTCTTTTTAGGACTTGCAAATTTAAAAAATTCAAGCATAAAAATTATACAGTTAAAGGAGTGATTTTTATGCTTACAAATTTGAACTATGAACGCAGCCTGCTGTCATTGACCGCCTCTGTTCTTAAACATTTTGGTGT
>CALCUQ010000254.1 GCA_937906795.1 uncultured Bacteroidales bacterium
TTTACCGGATATGCCACCACTCACCAGATCCCACTGGTTTCTCCACTGGACAACAGTGCAGAACAACTGGTTGAAGAGTGCAAATATATGGTACAGGTACCTGCTCCAATTAAATACCAGCTCGAAAATGTTGTAAACCAACTTAAAGAGCAGTATCTGGCAGAACCGGCTCCAGTACTTCTGATTACAGAAAAAAATGGTTCTGATGCCATTTATGCGGCACAAGCCAAGAGATTGCTTGACAGCCTTGGAATACCACACCATGATATTTCTTACGGTATACTCGAAGGACGTACAATAAGTGAAACACTGGTTTCAATTGTAGATACCTTGAACGGGACTCCTAACCTTGCTCTTGTTCCCTCAAACAGCGAGGCATTTGTAAGCGATGTGGTGAGGAATCTTGACATCTGCCATAATTATGGCAATACCAGGATGATTGCATTCGGACTGCCTAAATGGAGGAATTTCGAGACAATAAATGTGGAGTTGTTCCATAAATTGAACCTTCACCTCTCAATTCCATATTTTGTAGATTACTCACAGCCCGAAGTGAACAGGTTCCTTCTTGCATACAGAGCACTCTACAACACTGAACCTACCCCATATGCCTACCAGGGATATGATATAACAAAATATTTCATTGACCTTGCGAAGAGGTACGGCAGGTCATTCATCAATCTTACAGACTTTCCATCCGCACAAATGTTGCAATGCAATTTTGAATTGCGGCCTGCAGGAACAGAAAGTCAGGGTATAACAAATGTCGCCACAAGGAACATTGTATACAACCCTGACTATACTATAACTCTGCAAAAGTAATCTGTTAACCTTTTACCGGAGCTGTGGCTGCAGCAAGCCACTTTTTCTCTTCATCACTCTCCAAAAGCGGTGAAATGGTATTGAACACCCTTGCATTAAAACTGTTGAGCCACTCAATTTCTATTGGAGCAAGAAGCTCTACCAATAGACATGATGTTGCTATAGGCACCAATGTAAAGGTCTCAAATTCATAAAATTTATTGAATTCTGTCTCTTTCCACTCCTTTACA
>CALCUQ010000255.1 GCA_937906795.1 uncultured Bacteroidales bacterium
GAGATAGGAACATTCAAAAAAGAGCATAACATGCCTGTGCTGCAAAGCGGCAGATACAATGAAATTCTGGAGAAGAGAGAAAAGATGGGGGCGGCAATGGACCTTAGCGGAGAATTTGTGAATGCTATAATGAAAAGTATCCACGAAGAGTCTGTTAGAATACAATTGACACTTTAGTATAACCAAATTTCATAACTATGAGAATCCTTATACTTGGCAACGGAAAAATGGGCTCATTTTTCTCAGACCTTTTGAGCTTTAATCACTCAGTGGCTGTTTTTGAAAAAGATCTCAAAAGAATGCGTTTCATATATAACGCATTAAGGTTTTCTACGTTAGATGAAATACGCGATTTTAAACCTGAACTTGTAATTAACTGTGTTACCCTAAGTTATACAATAGAGGCCTTTAAGGAGATACTTCCACATATTCCATCAGATTGTATAATATCAGACATAGCATCTGTAAAAACAGGATTAAAAGAGTTTTATGAGGAATCTGGATTCAGATATGTTTCTGTCCACCCTATGTTTGGACCTACATTTGCAAATTTGGGGAACCTGCAGACAGAAAATGCAATTATTATCAACGAACCTATGCAAAAAGATATAAGTGGTAAGGTGATAATTAAGGGTACAGATTATATGGGAATGATTTTTTACAGAGACCTCTTCAATACCCTTAAACTTAATGTACGAGAATATACATTTGATGGGCATGATGAAGTTGTTGCATATTCACTATCCATTCCTTTTGCATCAACATTGGTTTTTGGCTCAATTATGAAGCATCAGGAGGTTCCAGGTACAACATTCAAAAAACATTTGGCAATAGCACATGGACTTTTAAGTGAAGATGATTATCTTTTAACTGAGATTTTGTTCAATCCAAATACCGGAGGACAGTTGCAGGGCATTATAGACAAGCTATCGCAACTTAAAGAGATTGTTGCAAATAAAGATAGCCAGGCAATGAAAGAGTTTTTGGATAATGTGAGAGAAAGAGTAAAATAAATGCAAAAAAAAAGAGAGGTCGCAACCTCTCTTTTTCTGTATATTGGTGTTAAAATTAGTCGTTAAGAGAGAATCTCTTGAAAGCAACAATCTTAACATCTTTGTCTATTGAAGCCAAGAAGTCTTTAACAGTTTGTTTGCCATCACCCATTTGGTATGCTTGCTCAACAAGGGTATTCTCTTTAAAGAATTTACCAAGTCTACCTTTAGCAATATTTTGGATTTTAGCCTCTTCTTGTGCAAGACCAGCAGTTTTCTCTGCAGAAACCTTTGCTTTAATCTCGCGTGCTTGTGCAGCTTGCTCCTCAGTAATCCAACCTTTAGACATGTTAGACTCAATGTGATCCTCGCTGTCTACATGTGAAGGGTTGATACCTGCTTTCTTAAGTGCTGACTCAACTGCTTTAAGAACCAACTCCTCTTTAGTTTTCTCAACAGCAACTGAAAGCTCGTTGTTGATAACCTCTTGTGGAACAGACTCTGGGTCAACTGCAACTGGGTTCATTGAAGCAACTTGCATAGCCATACCTTTAGCAACCTCAGCTGGTACCTCTTTGTTGAAACCAACAATAGCTGCAAGTTTACCATTGATTACGTGTACATATGAACCAATGAATGGAGCCTCAATTTTAGCATAGAAAGGAACTGCATGTTTCTCACCACTCTTACCAGTTTGTTGAGTAATAGCCTCTTCAACAGTTTGACCATTGAATGAACAAGCCATTAGGCCAGCCAAATCTGTAGGAAGGTTCTCAAGAGCTGCTTGAGCAATATTGTTTGCAAGAGCTTTGAACTCTGCATTTTTAGCAACGAAGTCAGTCTCACAACCTAGACAAGTAAGAATAGCTTTTGTGTTATCTGCATTTGTAAGTGCAATAACAGCACCCTCTGTAGTCTCTCTATCTGAACGTTTTGCTGCAACTAGTTTACCTTTCTCTCTAATGATCTCTTGTGCTCTTTCAAAATCGCCGTTAGCCTCAACTAGGGCTTTTTTGCAATCCATCATACCAGCACCGGTCATTTGACGAAGTTTTGCAACATCTGCTGCTTTAATTTCCATAATTGTAAAGTTTTTAAAATAATTACTCAGTACTCAAATTACTCTGCACTCTCTGCTTGAGCTTGTGATTTACGAGCACGTAGTTTTTTAGCTACCGGAGCCTCGCCATCCTTATTCTCTTTCTCTGCAGATGCCTCTTTCTCTTTCTCCTTCTCTATCTTTCTCTCTTGAAGACCCTCAGCAACAGCGCCGCAAAGTGCGTCCATTACTAAAGCGATAGATTTAGCAGCATCGTCATTTGCAGGGATAACATAGTCAATAGGGGTAGGATCGCAACATGTATCAACCATAGCGATTACCGGTATGTTAAGGCGGTTAGCCTCTTTAACTGCGTTCATCTCTTTCTGTACGTCTACAACGAACAATGCAGAAGGCAAACGGTTAAGGTCTGCAATAGAACCCAAGTTCTTCTCAAGTTTTGCTCTCTGACGGGTAATCTGAAGTTTC
>CALCUQ010000256.1 GCA_937906795.1 uncultured Bacteroidales bacterium
CGCGACGAGCAGACCTGGAAAAGCCCGGAAATGCTCATCCGCATGCTTGTAAATACCGTATCCCTCGGCGGAAATCTCCTGATGAACGTGGGTCCCACGTCCCGAGGATATTTCGACAACCGCGCGCAGAATGCGCTTAAGGTGTATGCAGACTGGATGAAGTACAATAGCCGCGCCATCTATGGCTGCACCATGGCTGAGCCCGAGTTCGTTGCACCCGCGGACTGCCGCTTCACCCAGAGCGTCGACGGAAAAAGGCTCTACCTTCACCTGTTCGCCTATCCCTTCGCGTTCATCGAGCTGCGCGGCCTGGCCGGAAAGGTGGATTATGCCCAGTTCCTGCACGATGGGAGTGAGGTTAAGTATAATCCCAACAAAGGGTTTGTGTGCAGCAAAATGGACAATGCATTCGTCCTGCCAACAATCAAACCGGATACCATCGTTCCTGTTATCGAAGTATTCCTAAAGTAAATAAAAAAGAAAAAAGTGAAAACAAAAACAGGAAAAATTTGTCTTGGAATTGGAGATGGAGGAAATGATATACCAATGTTAAAATATGTTCCTTACTCTGTAGCAATGGGAAATGCACCTGATCATGTTAAGCAGGCAGCAGTTTATGTTACCACCTCTGTAGATGACAACGGAGTTGTAAACGCTCTGAAACATTATGACATTTTGGCGTAATATTATTTGGCAAATTATTTGCCGTTATACATACCAAAGAAAATATTTAAACAGGATATGAGTAAGAATAAAAAAGAAAATATTGTGGAAGAAAAGGAGCAACCATCTGTAAATGAGCAAGAAGCTCAAGATACTCAAGCACAGGAGCAACCTGTAGAAAATAATGAGCAACAACCGGAGGCCTCTAAAGAAGAGGATTTGGCAGGCAAATTGGCAGAGGCAAATGACAAATACATTAGACTTGCTGCTGAGTTTGACAATTACAGAAGAAGAGTTTCCAGAGAGAAGTTGGATATTATAGCAACTGCATCAGAAGATGTTATAAAAGGCATTCTTCCTGTGATGGATGATTGTATGAGAGCAATGCAGGTTTTAGAGTCATCTGCACAGAATGAGGCTACAAAAGCAGCCAAAGAGGGAACAGAACTTATTCTTAACAAATTGATGACATACCTTAAAACCAAAGGTTTGGAACAAATAGATGCTCAGGGAAAGGATTTTGACACAGATTTTCATGAGGCAATAGCACAATTCCCTGTGCAAGAGGCAGAAAAGAAAAATAAGATTATTGACGTTACCCAACAAGGCTATACCCTTAACGGTAAAGTAATTAGATTTGCAAAAGTTGTTGTAGGTATTTAATTATGGCAGAAAAGAGAGATTATTACGAGGTGCTTGGTGTTACAAAACAAGCCTCGGCAGATGAAATAAAAAAAGCGTATCGTAAGATGGCCATTAAGTATCATCCCGACAAAAATCCGGGTGACAAAGAGGCAGAGGAGAAGTTCAAAGAGGCGGCAGAAGCGTACGATGTTTTGAGTAACCCAGAGAAAAAACAGCGTTATGACCAGTTTGGACACGCTGGAATGGGTGGTGCTGCTGGTGGTTTTGGTGGTGCCGGTTTCTCTATGGATGATATCTTTAGCCAGTTTGGAGATATTTTTGGAGGTCATTTTGGCGGTTTTGGCGGCTTTGGAGGTTTTGGCGGAGGCAGATCTGCTAAAAGAACTCCAAGAGGAAGTGACATTAGAATAAGAGTAAAACTTTCTTTGGAGGAGATAATGCATGGTGTTGAAAAGAAAGTTAAGATAAACAAAATGGTACATTGTCCTGATTGCGGCGGAAAAGGTGCTAAATCAGAGGCAGATATACAAACCTGTACACATTGCCATGGAACAGGAGTTGTAACCCAGGTTGTTCAGACAATGCTTGGCCAGATGCAGACACAGGGAGTGTGTCCTGTATGTAAAGGAGAGGGTAAGAGCATTAAGAATCCTTGTTCTAAATGTAGCGGAAGCGGTCTTGTTAAAGGAAGTGAAGAGATTTCGTTCAAGATTCCTGCAGGCGTTGCAGAAGGAATGCAGCTTACTGTAAACGGCAAAGGTAATGCAGCAAAACAAGGTGGTATTAACGGAAATCTTCTTGTAGTAATAGAAGAGCAGGAGCACAAAGAGTTGCAAAGAGATGGGAATGATCTTATCTATTCACTTTTTGTAAGTGTTCCAGATGCAATCCTTGGAACAACAGCAGAGATTCCAACTGTAGATGGCAAGTTGAGAATTAAGATAGAGCCTGGCACACAGTCTGGAAAGGTGCTTAGACTTAGAGGTAAAGGTGTACCGGATGTAAATGGTTACGGTTCCGGAGATTTGCTTGTATATGTTCAGGTATGGATTCCTAAGACACTTAACTCGCAAGATAAAGCTGTGATTGAGAAACTTAAAGAATCAAGCTCTTTCTCACCAAAACCAACAAACGAAGAGAAAAATTTCTTTGACAGAATTAAGAGAATGTTCAGTTAATTGCTTATTTTTGTGCAAAATTATTTGCTCAGTTTAAATAGGTAATTATAATGACAAACATATTTAAAAGGGTAGTAATGCTTATGGCTGTTATTACCCTTCTTTCTTTTTATAAAAGTGCATTTGCTCAAGACACACTTGATTTCAGATATCCGTTAGAGGTTACAATGAGTCTTTCCGGCAATTATGGAGAGCTTAGGAGCAACCATTTTCACAATGGAATAGATTTTAGAGTAGGGGGAGTTGTTGGAGCACCAATCTTTGCTACAGAAAAAGGGTATATTTCAAGAATTGTAGTTTCTCCGTCGGGATACGGAAACGGATTATATATCACTCACCCAAATGGGTATGTTTCTGTATATGGGCATATGCACAATTTTAGGGAGGATATAGCACAGTTTGTTAGAGACAAACAATATAAAGATGAATCTTTTGTGCAGGATATTACCCTTTCTGCAGAGCAGTTTCCGGTAATAAGGGGAGAACAGATAGGAAATGCAGGAAACTCAGGCTCGTCGGGAGGACCACACTTGCATTTTGAGCTGAGAAATGAGCAGGGAATTCCTGTGAACATTTTTAAAGAGGGTATTATTTCTCTTCCCGACAACATTTCTCCAAATATAGTGGCCACAGCATTTTACGGGGCAAAAAAAGAGGATGGAGTTTTTGAGAATATATATATAGGTAAAATGTTTGGCTCTACCTACTCGTCAAAATACTCAAAAGGGTCAATAATAAAAGTGCCTCAAACATCATATATCTGTATTGATGCACATGATAAAATGCCAGGTACATACGCAAAACTGGCTGTAACTGACTATAAGGTCTTTCTGGATGGAGATAAAATCTACCATCTTAATATAGACAAGATGCCTATAGAAAAAGGAAGATATATCAATTCCCTTATAGAGTACAGACAGAAAAGCATGTTGGGCAAATCTTTCATTAAATCCTATATTGAGCCCGGTTGTATGTTTAAAGACAAGCAAGAGGGTGTAAATGACGGACTTATAACCCTGCAGGATACAATGGTGCATAATGTAAAGATTGAGGTGTGTGATTATCTTGGCAACAAGAGTGTAAAGAGTTTCAAAATAAAAAGAGATGACCGTTTATTTGAGAAATAATTTGTAAATGATACTATTAATAACTATTTTGCACCTTGGTATCTGGCAAATATTTTTGTGGAGGATGGAATGCTGGTTTATCTGCCTGCTGGAGCTTTGTACAGTTCTGTTAAGTTGAAAGTGGAAAAACTCGATCAGAGCAGGCCATATTCCGGTATTTATAAGGTAGGTGAACCTCATATTCCTATGCAAAGGCCAATGAGCCTTAATATTAAATGTAGCTTCCCCGACAGTTTGCTGGCAACTAAAGCGGTTATTGCATCGGTTGGAAAAAACGGAGCAATGTGGAGTGTTGGAGGGGTATATGATAAACAGAAAGAAGAAATTTGTGCCAATATCAGTTCTTTTGGAACTTTTACAGTTGCGGTGGATACCATTGCACCGGTTGTAAATACAACACTCTCAAATGGAGCCGTTGTAAAAAGTGGAAATATTGTATTCAGAATATCAGACAGATTGTCGGGAATAAAGAAATATAGAGTTGAAATAGATGGGGCCTGGACTCTCGCCGAATTTGATGCAAAAACAAGAAGACTGATTGTTCCCTTAAAATATTCAAGAATAAAAAAAGGGCAAAAGCACAACCTTAAGGTTACAGTAATTGACAGGGTTGGGAACCAGACTGTTTTAAACAGAAATTTTACTTGGTAAACAATACAAACTAAAACTATTATAATATGACAACATCTACAGGATTGCAGTACAGTGTATCTGAAGGAATTAGAGTTATTGGTCTAATGTCTGGAACATCTTTGGACGGACTTGATATCTGTTACACAGAGTTCAAAAAAGTTGATGGCAAATGGATGTACAAAATTCTTATTGCAGAGGATGAGGGATATAGCCAGGAGCTTAAACATAAGCTTGCTACTGCCCAATCAATGACTGCATTGGATTATGCGCTGCTTAATTCTGATTATGGAATCTATTTGGGTGAGAGGGTAAAGGCGTTTATAGACAAACATGGCATTGAGCCTCATTTTATTGCATCGCATGGCTCAACTGTGTTCCACCAACCTGCCATAAGATTTACAACTCAAATTGGCTCCGGTGCGGGAATTGCTGCAGAATCTGGCGTTGATTGTATTTGTGATTTCAGAACAACCGATGTTGCATTGCATGGCCAGGGAGCACCATTGGTTCCAATTGGTGACAGAAACCTTTTCTCGGATTTTGACTATTGCCTTAATTTGGGTGGATTCTCCAATATTTCGTCGGAGAGTTTCAAAGAGGGTGAAAATGGAGAAAAAATTGCAACCAGAGTTGCATACGATATCTCTCCTGTAAACTATGTTATGAACTATTACACCCGTAAAATAGGGTTGGAGTATGATAAAGATGGCCAGATGGCAAGAGGTGGAAAAGTTTGTGCAGAGCTTTTGGATAAATTGAACAATCTTTCTTTCTATACCCAGACAGGCCCTAAATCACTTGGCAGAGAATGGGTTGAAAAAGAGGTATTTCCTCTTATAGATTCATTTGCACTTTCAACAGAAGATATACTTGCCACTTTCTGCGAGCATGTTGGAGTTCAGATATCAAAACATATTAAAGGTGGTAAAGTGTTGGTGACAGGTGGAGGTGCATTGAACAAATATCTGATAGAGAGAATGCAGGCAAATGCACCGCAATGTCTGTATCATATTCCCGACAAACTTACAATCAATTTTAAGGAGGCTCTTATTTTTGCATTCCTTGGAGCATTGTATGTGGCAAATGAGCCTAATTGTATGAGTTCTGTAACCGGAGCAAGATACAATTGTATTGGTGGCGCATTGTACAAAGCAGGGGGTGTAAAATAGGTTTTTAAAATTTTTAAAAGTTTTCTTATAAAAGAATTTGCAAGTTTAAATTTAATTTTTACCTTTGCAGTCCCAAATAACGAAGCAACCTCTTACAAGCACCTGCTTCAGGTTTTTAAAGGTGTAATGTTGCGCTAATAAAATTTATATTAAGATGGATTTAATAAAAATTGCAGAGCAAGCATTCGCTGGTGAGAAAAAAGAGTATCCAGCATTCAAAGCAGGTGATACTATCACTGTTACCTACAAAATTAAAGAGGGTGACAAAGAGAGACTTCAAAAATTCCGCGGAGTAGTTATCCAAAGAAGAGGTCAAGGTGCAACTGAGACTTTCACTATTAGAAAAGTATCTAACGGTGTTGGTGTTGAGAGGATTTTCCCTTTTGCATCTCCATTTATCCAATCAATCGAGCTTGAGAAAGTTGGTAAAGTAAGAAGAGCAAGAATTTTCTACCTAAGAAACCTAACTGGTAAAAAAGCTCGTATTAAAGAGAAAACATTCTCAGGAAAAAAAGCTGAGTAATCAGCTTTAAATAAGGCCCCGTAGCTCAACTGAATAGAGCATTTGACTACGGATCAAAAGGTTACAG
>CALCUQ010000257.1 GCA_937906795.1 uncultured Bacteroidales bacterium
GTGGTTTGATGCAATGCTTAAGAAAGTTAGTATTGAGATTGAGGATTTGTTGTCTAAATACCGTCTTTCAGAGGCACTTATGGCAATATATAAACTATTCTGGGATGATTTCTGTGCCTGGTATCTGGAAATGGTCAAACCTGCATATGGAACAGCAGCAGACAGTAAAACATATAATGCAACTGTAGATTTCTTTGATTCATTGTTGAGACTGTTGCATCCATTTATGCCTTTCATTACAGAGGAGTTGTGGCAAAATCTTAAGGAACGCAATAGCGGAGAGACTATTATGTTCCAGACAAATCCTGATTATACCCAATATAATTCAGAGATACTTGCCCAATTTGAAAATGCATCAGAGATTGTTATGAACATTAGAAATATCAGACAATCCAAAGGTATTTCACCAAAGGATGCATTGGAATTATTGGCTAAGGAGCCTTATAACAACAGCATGGATTCTATAGTTACCAAACTTGCAAATATATCTGCAATAAAAGTTGTGACCTCTTTTGATGCATCATTGCAAGGTGTTAACTTTATGATTAAGACAAATGAATTCTTTGTTCCTTTGACAGAGCATATAAATGTAGAGGAAGAGGTTGCAAAGATGAAATCTGAAATTGAGTATTTTGAAAAATTCCTTAAAGGTGTCAATGCAAAATTGTCAAATGAGAAATTTGTAAATAATGCACCTGAGAATGTTGTGGCAATGGAAAGGAAAAAACAATCAGATGCTCAAACTAAAATAGAGAATTTACAAAACAGAATTAAATCTTTATTAGGAGAATAATATGATTGTATCTGAATGTACCTTAGAAGTCAGATATTATGAAACAGACCTTATGGGTATTGTCCATCACTCAAACTATATAAGATATTTTGAGTGTGGACGCCATAAGATGCTTCAAGATATAGGAATGCCAGTTGAAGAGATTGAAAGGAGAGGTTATATGTTGCCTGTTGTTTCAACTTACTGCGTATACAAGACTCCTGCGAAAATGGGCGATACTTTAAGAATTGTGTCGGTAATGGATCAGATGCCTAAAGCAAAAATTAAAGTGAAAGCACAGATTTTCAATCAAGAGAATGCTTTGATTGCAGAGGGTGAAGTTGTTATAGGATTCATTCATGCAGATACCAGAAAACCAACCCGCAGACCAGACTTTGTGGAAGAGGTTATGAGTAAATATTTTTAGAAACACAATAAAAAAACATATGGGAAATTTATTATTCTTAGGTGGCCTTGGAATGGGCGAGTTGGTAGTAATAGTTTTAATAGTATTACTTTTGTTTGGAGGGAAAAAAATTCCTGAGCTTATGAAAGGTATAGGCAAGGGTGTTAAAAGTTTTAAAGATGGCGTTAAAGGAATTGAAGATGATATTAATGCCACCAATGATGATGAAAACAAAACTAAAGAGATTAAATAGTTGAGTTCAGATAATCAGATGACGTTTTGGGAGCACTTGGATGAATTGAGAAAAGTGCTCTTTAGGTCTGCCTTATTTATAGTTGTTTTTATGGTAGCTATATTTTTGGCAAAGGATTTCGTTTTTACTAATATAATTCTTGCACCTATAGATTCTGACTTTGTTCTTTACAAATTATTTGATTCAGTATTGTCAAAATTTGGTGTTCCTCCTTTGGAACCGTTTAAAGTTGAACTTATAAATATTGAATTGTCTGCACAATTCTTTATTCATATAAGTACTTCTTTTTATTTGGCTTTAGTTGTTTCTATGCCTTTTATCATATATCAGATATGGCTTTTTGTAAAACCGGCTCTATATGATAATGAAAAAAAAGCAGCCGTTGGAGCATTCACTTTTGCCGGGATTCTCTTTTTTATGGGAGTTCTTGTGGGATATTATTTGATATTTCCTTTAACTCTCAGATTTTTAGGTACATACCAAGTTAGTGCAAGTGTGGCAAATCAGATTTCACTCCAATCCTACATCTCTATGTTTACATGGTTGATTCTTATTATGGGGGTTGTATTTGAGATGCCATCATTGGCTGCCATACTCTCTAAATTAGGTATCCTTTCAAAACAGTTCCTCAAATCATACAGAAAGCACGCATTTGTTTTACTGCTTGTTGTTGCTGCATTTATTACACCAAGTGGAGATCCGTTTACATTAATGGCTGTTGGGTTTCCATTGTATGCATTGTATGAATTAAGTATTTTAGTTTGCCGTGATTTCGATAAATAATGTATCAGTCTCATTTGGAGGATTTACTCTTTTAAATGATATAAATTTTCATATCACCGACAAAGACAGAATAGGTCTTGTAGGTAAGAATGGTGCCGGGAAATCAACTTTACTTAAGCTGATACTGGGACTGAATTCTCCTACGCAAGGTAATATAATGGTTCCAGCCTCTGTGAAATTGGGTTATCTGCCCCAACAAATGGAGCATTCCAAGGATAAGACTGTTATAGACGAAGCATTGACAGCTTTTAATGAACTGATTGAAAAAAAGAAAGAAGTTGAGCTGTTAAGTGAACAGATTGCAAATGCCACAGATTAAAAGAGTTTCAGGATTTTATAATTAAATTGAATCATCTGAATGATGCTATTTCTGTTCTGGAGCAAGAGCCAATAGAAAGTCAGGCAGAAAAGGTGTTGTTGGGATTGGGATTCAAAAGAGACCAACTTGTAAGACCTACTTCAACCTTTAGCCAAGGTTGGAATATGAGAATAGAATTGGCTAAAGTGCTTTTGAAGAAACCGGATGTGCTTTTGCTTGATGAGCCAACAAACCATCTGGATATAGAATCAATTGAGTGGTTTGAGGACTACCTTAAAAATTTCCCCGGAGCAATTGTTCTTATTTCTCACGACAGAAAATTCCTTGACAACATTACCAAAAGAACAGTTGAGATAATGTTGGGAAAGATTTATGATTACAAAGTTCCATACACAAAATATAAGGAATTGAGAGCCGAACGGATGCAGCAGCAAATGGCTGCATATGAAAACCAGCAGAAACTCATTGAAAAGACTGAAGAGTTCATTGAAAGGTTCAGATATAAGGCAACAAAAAGTAATCAGGTTCAGAGCAGAAT
The DNA here is from genome assembly GCA_937906795.1 of uncultured Bacteroidales bacterium. Classification (GTDB taxonomy): domain Bacteria; phylum Bacteroidota; class Bacteroidia; order Bacteroidales; family UBA932; genus Egerieousia. The sequence goes on from CALCUQ010000257.1 coordinate 3,072, forward strand.
AAAACAGCTCGACAAATTGGAAAGGATAGAGGTAGATGTTGAAGACAAATCTGCTCTAAGTGTAAAATTCCCACCAGCTCCAAGAAGTGGACAGGTTGTGTTTTCTGCCAAAGATGCTGTAATTGGTTATGGACAGAAAGTAATTCTTGATTCAGTTGATTTGAATATTGAAAGGGGGGAGAAGATAGCTTTTGTTGGACGCAATGGAGAGGGTAAGACAACCTTAATGAGAATAATTACAAAAGAATTGTATCCAATTGACGGGCAGGCTGGATTAGGATATAATGTTGATATGGGTTATTTTGCCCAGAATCAGGAAGATATCCTTGATAAAAACGATACTGTCTTTGAGACACTGGATAAAATTGCAGTAGGGGATATAAGAACAAAATTGAGAGATATATTGGCTGCATTCCTGTTTAGGGGAGAGGATATAGACAAGAAAGTGGCTGTGTTGAGTGGTGGAGAGAGAGCACGTCTTGCAATGGCAAAACTTATGTTGAGGCCTCACAATCTTCTTGCACTTGACGAGCCTACCAATCATATGGATCTTGTCTCAAAAGATATCCTCAAACAGGCTCTTATAAATTATGATGGTACAATTGTTATTGTTTCTCATGACAGAGATTTTCTGGATGGTCTTGTAAATAAGGTTTATGAATTTAAAGATGGTAAAGTAAAAGAGCATCTGGGAGGAATAAATGATTTTCTTATAAAGAAAAAGATGGAGAACCTTAATGAACTTGAGAGGAAAACTCAGGGGAAGAATGAGGTTTCTTTGTCGGCCGACAAACAAGAAGCACAACTCTCTTTTCTTCAAATGAAAGAGAGGGAAAAGGCAAAAAGAAAAGTAAAAGCACAGTTTGAGAAGTGTGAGCAGAAGATAATGGAGCTGGAAGAGGTAATAAAGGATATAGAGACCAGGTTGTGCAGTGAAACAGACCATGTTAAAATAACTGAACTTACATTAGAATATAACACTGCCAAAACACAGTTGGATGAGCAGATGGATCTTTGGGCAGAGTTGAGTGAACAACTATAAATTATAAAATATGGAGCAGCAAGAGATTAAAAAGAATTATTTATTTGGAATGCACCCTGTTTTTGAAGCAATCTCAGCAGGGAAAAATATTGAAAAAGTGTTTTTGAAGAAAGGGCTTGAGGGTGAGCAGTTCTTTAATCTTTTTTCATTGTTACAGCAGAAAAATATTCCTTTTCAATTTGTGCCTGTAGAGAGACTGGATAGAATAACAAAAGCAAGACATCAAGGAGTTATAGCAGTTATTGCCAGTGTTGATTATGTGTCTCTTGAAGATGCTGTTGAAGTGGCTTTAAGTAAAAAAGACAAAGCACCTTTGATTTTAATGCTTGATGGTGTAAGTGATGTGAGAAATTTTGGGGCTATTGCAAGAACTGCTGAGTGTGCGGGTGTTGATTGTATTATTCTCCCAGCTAAAGGAGGTGCTTCAATTACTCCAGACTCAATTAAAACATCTGCTGGTGCATTGCTTAGAATTAACGTGTCCAAAGTGCCTAACCTTAAGACTGCTGTGTTCTATTTGTTACAAAGCGATTTTCAGATTATTACCTGTACAGAAAAGGCAGAGGGTTACATTTATGATGTTGATTTTACTGTTCCTACGGCAATCATTATGGGTTCTGAGGATAAAGGTATTTCTGATTCGATAAGAAATCTTGCCAGTGCTGAGGCTAAAATTCCTATGGCCGGAAAAATAGGATCTTTGAATGTATCAAATGCCGCTGCAATAGTTTTATATGAAGCAGTAAGACAGAGAACAAAATAGTTTATCGTCTGAATTCAGCACAAATTATTGCTGTAGCAACTGCAACATTCAATGATTCTGATGTGTTTGAGTTTGCAGGATACGCAGGAATAAGGAGCTTGTTGTTTACAAGCTCTTTTATTTTGTCTGATATTCCAAATGACTCGCTTCCCATTATAACCAATCCTTTTTTATCCAATTGTGATGAATAAATGTTTTTGCCATCAAGGAAGGTTCCATACACAGGCATATTCTCTTTGATGAAAATCTCTATAATCTCTTCCAAAGGATGGTAAATGACTTTTTTTCTGAAAATAGCCCCCATTGTAGCCTGTACAACCTTAGGATTGTATGCCTCAACTGTCCCTTCTTGTGCAAAAATTGCATCAATGCCAAACCAGTCTGCAATTCTAATGATTGTACCCAGATTTCCCGGATCCTTGATTGTATCCAAGCCCAAAAAAAGTGAATCCTGTTTGTTTTTTAGAGTCTCACTCAAATGGCTTACTATATATTCTTTGTTGTAAATGGGTTTCTCTATAACTGCAAGTATTGGAGAAGGAGTGTTAAGGTTTGATATTCTTCCCATACACTCCCTTCCAATCTCAGATTCTTTATATATTTCTTTTACTTTGAAATCTGAATTCAAAGCCTCCTGAACAACTTTTTCTCCTTCTGCAACAAACAAATTGTACTGGTCTCTGAACTTTTTCTGCCCCAGAGACTTGATAAATTTAATTTGCTTGGCCGAAAGTTGTGCAGACATATTAGTATCCTAAAATTTTAAGCATTGATTTGTATGACTGTTCTTTGCTGAACAATCTTGTATAATATTCTCCATCTTCATCCACATCAATTATTACATGTTTTGGTGCAGGCTGCAGACAGTGCTGAATTCCACCATAGCCAGAAATGGATTCCTGATATGCTCCAGTGTGGAAGAAGCCAATATAAAGAGGATCTTTCTTGTCTTCCATTGTTGGTAAGAATATGGCATTTGCGTGAGCCTCAGCATTATAATAGTCTTGTGAATCACAAGTAAGACCACCAAGGAATACTCTCTGGTATTTATCTTCCCATTTATTTATAGGTAGTAGGATGAACTTTTGGTTTATACCCCAAGTGTCAGGTAGAGTGGTCATGAATGAGCTGTC
>CALCUQ010000258.1 GCA_937906795.1 uncultured Bacteroidales bacterium
CCCTCTTTGTCTGAAACCAGTGCCGGACAATTTTCGAGTTTTCCTGTAAAGTGTTCAGGGAATTTGTATACAAGCGGCTGTTTCTTGTAATTCTGGAAACGCTCTTTGGCACAAGTCTCGCCAACCTGGCGGATATCAAACAGATAAGAAGTCTTGAACCATACATCACGCAAAGCATCAATATCAAAGGAAACTGCACCGGCGGCACCGAATCCTGTAAGAACAACCTTGCGTGCAGGGAGGTAGTTACCTATAATATATGCTTTTGCTCCAGAAGCCTCAGCAGAAGCCACAGGGGCAGAAACAATGTCAATAACAGCAGCAACCTCATTGAGTTTCTCATTTGCAACCTGAACCAGAACACCAGGAGTTTCAGAGAACAAAGCCTTGAATATTGAATCAGAACCTTTGGCAGCACCCCAGCTCTCTGCAAGCAACTCAAGCATACGGGCATTTATTGCCAGACCACCGTCCACATTGGCAAAACACATCTCAAGGGCTGTTGTAACCATACCGCCGGCAGAAATATCGTGTCCGGCAAGAAGGAGGTTCTTCCCGACAAGTTCCTGTACAGCTTTGAATGCCTCTGCAAAGTAACCTGCATCCTCCACATCAGGGGCAACATTTCCAACCTGCCCTACAATCTGTGCAAAAGCAGATCCGCCAAGAGGGAACACCTCTTTGGCTGCACCGTTGCCTGCGCAGGCAGCACCGTTAACAAATGGTATGTAAAGCAGGGTGCTGTCGGGATTATTCTGGAGATTTGGATGTACAACCTTGTTTATATCCTCCACAGGGGCTACGGTAGAGATGATGAGTGTACCCGGTGACAATACTTTCTCTCCGTTAGGATATGTCTGGGTCATACTCATTGAGTCTTTTCCTGTAGGAATGTTGATTCCCAGTTCAATTGCAAAGTCGCTGGCACCTTTTACAGCTCTGTAGAGTCTTGAATCCTCACCTTCATTGCGGCATGGCCACATCCAGTTGGCACTCAGCGAGATACCCTTCAAGCCATCCTTCAGCGGTGTCCATACTACATTGGTTAGGGCCTCTGCAATGGCCATTCTTGAGCCTGCTGCAGGGTTGATCAACGCTGTAAGAGGTGCATGACC
>CALCUQ010000259.1 GCA_937906795.1 uncultured Bacteroidales bacterium
AATGCTTATCTCTTTGGTAATTTTCTTCGTTTCACAGAAGCAGTTCCCTACTCCTGCAAAGAAAAAGGCTGCCCAGAGCGAGAATTATACAGCAGAGGAGAAAGCTGCTATGGCAAAAGAGATCAAACAGAGAATGTATGCTTTGTTCGCAGTTTTGGGTATTGTTATTTTCTTCTGGTTCTCATTCCACCAAAATGGTGCTTCGTTATCTCTATTTGCAAGAGACTTTGCTGATACTTCTACTATTGCTCCAGAGATTTGGCAGGCAGTTAACCCATTCTTTGTAATTGTGTTGACTCCAGTGGTTATGTTTATCTTTGGTTCATTGGCAAGAAAAGGTAAAGAGATTTCAACTCCTAAGAAAATTGCTTACGGTATGGGTATTGCAGGTTTGGCATTCGTATTCCTTGCAATTTATTCATATATTCAAAACTATCCGTCTGCAACTGAGTTCAGAGATATGGCTGCAACTGCAAAAGAGGGTTTGAAGGCTGGTCCATGGGTTCTTATTCTAACTTATTTCTTCTTAACAGTAGCAGAGTTGTTTATTTCTCCACTAGGTTTGTCATTTGTATCTAAAGTGGCTCCTAAGAGCATGTTGGGTCTTTGCCAAGGTTTGTGGTTGTGTGCAACTGCAATTGGTAACCTAATGTTGTGGGTAGGCCCTGTTATGTACAATGCATGGCCAATCTGGCAATGCTGGACTGTATTCCTAGTTGTATGCCTTGTTTCAATGGGCGTTATGTGGGGTATGGTAAATTGGTTGGAGAAAGTTACTAAATAGTAAATTGTAATCCATACAATAGAGGAGTCTTGCTGCATTTTGTGGCAAGACTCTTTTTTTATAATAGTGGGTTTTTGTGAAAATGTAAAAAAATCTTAAATTTGTTAGATTGTATAGGTTAAAGGTAGAAATGTTGAAACTAAGATATCACTTTTCCAATGTATGTGCGGTTGTGGCCAATTTTATTGGGTACAGAAGAAGTGTGATTGATATCAATCTTTCCAGAAGTTTTCCATCTCTCAAATATGGGGAGTTAAAGAAAATAAGGAAAGAGTATTACAAATATATGTTTGACCTTATGGTTGATGCTCTTTGGGCAATATTTGCATCACAGGATAAATTGTGCAGAAGAGTTACAATGGCAAACCCCCAGTTGCTGGATGAGTTAAGTGCAAAATATAAGAAGATTATACTTGTAATGGGACATCTGGGGAATTGGGAGCTGGTTGGAGCATTAACCGGTGATGGCAAACATATAAGGGAGAATGATTTTGCACTGAATAATATATACCTTACATATAAGGCAGCAAAAAATAAAAGGTCTGATCTTTTTTTTAAATGGATGAGAACCAGAGCTTTTAAAAAGAGCAGAAATAAAGGTGGGGTTATTGAGAGCAATACAATTATAAGGCACATATTAAAAGACAGGGAGTCGGCAGGCAATTATATTTTTATTGCAGACCAGTCTCCGGGTAAAGAGAGGGTAGTTACAAAGTTCCTTAATCAGCCGACAATGTTTTTTACAGGGCCAGAATTTATTGCCAGAAAGTTGAAACTTCCGTTTGTGTATATGGGTATGAACAGAGTTGGAAGGGGAGAGTATCAGATGAAATTCACTCTAATAAGCGAAGATCATTCTTCCTTGGAAGAGGGTTATCTTACAAAAGCATTTGCAGCTCATTTACAAGAGGATATAAATGCTAATAAAGTAAATTGGCTGTGGAGTCACAAAAGATGGAAAAAGGAACTCAGAGAAGATGAATTGGAGTTGTATAACAAACAATACAGGTAGTGTGGTGTGAGATTTGCAGAGGTATTGTAAAAATATATTAAAAATGAAAAATATGAGAGCGATTAAATTTTTAATGATGATGGTTGTTGTTGCTTTTGCTTCAACTGCCAATGCGCAAGTGATATCATCCCCTGATGCAGTGGTGCCGGAGGGGGCAATTGTATATTCATTGCCAAGTACTACCATATCATTAAAGGTAACTGCAGAGCATGAATCTTTTGTTGCAGGGCCATATGCTGCGTATGCACAAAAATACTTGGGAATTAAGGCACGCCAGAACAGTGGGAGCACATATACAATAAAACAGGTTGAGCTTGTCCCATATATAGAGGCAGATGAGGAGCTTTCTGCTGTAGTTAATTTGTCTACATCAAGGAGTGCATCTGCAAACTTTCTTAATTTATGTGCACAGGGATTGATAATTACTTCTGATTCATATATAGGAAAGCCTGTAAACTGGAGATTTGCATCACAAGCGGGTGCAGAGAGTTTCATAACTGCGTCGGGAGAAAACCTTACAAACAAATCTACAACTCTATACAAAACTGTAAGCAGGGCTGGTGGATTGGAAAAAGTTCCTGTTCAGCAGAGTCAGGTTGTACAAATGAGTCCTGAGCAAAAGGCGGCTCAAACTGCAGAATTGATATTTAAATTACGCCAGAAAAAGGTGGATATAATTACAGGAGATACAGATGCTACATTTGATGGTCAGGCAATGCAGTCTGTAATTGATGAAATAAACAGACTTGAGGAGGCTTATCTTAGTATGTTCTTGGGTACAAGCGTTATAGATGAGCAAACAGTTGTTTTTGATGTAATTCCAACTGCATCAAATGCAAATCAGATGTATATTGCGTTCAGATTGTCTGACAAGGATGGCTTGTTGCCTTCTGCAAATGTTCAGGGTCGTCCATTTGTTTTGGAGTTGCAGATTCCTCAGGGAAAATCTGTAAGCAAAGTTAATTTGGATGAGGTGGCACTTGCAACAAAAGGTAGAGTTGCATATAGAAAACCATTGACAGTTATAGCAAAACTTAAAGATGGTTCCAAAGAGATTATGCAAGCAAGAATCCCTGTATATCAATTGGGCAAGATAATGAGTTTCCCTATTGAGACAGCCCTTGGCAAATAAAGGACATTTAAAGACAAATAACACTTAAAATAAAATAATATGAACACTATTGCTCAATTAGATCCACAGATTGTGTGGAAAAACTTTTATGCTTTAACACAAATTCCCCGCCCATCCAAATTTGAGAATGAGGCTGCTCAGTACATTTGTGATTTTGGAAAAAATTTGGGATTGGAGTCTTTTAGAGACGAAATAGGAAACGTTATCATTAGAAAACCTGCAACTGCTGGTATGGAGGACAGAATGGGTATTATCCTTCAGGCACATGTTGATATGGTTCCTCAAAAGAATAATGATGTAGAGCATGATTTTAAGAAAGATCCTATTAAACCAAGAATTGTAGACAATATGGTTTATGCAACAGGTACAACTTTAGGAGCAGACAATGGTTTGGTTTGTGCAGTTGCTATGGCAGTTTTGGAGTCAAAAGATATGGTACATGGTCCAATTGAGGTGCTTATTACTATTGATGAGGAAACTGGAATGACAGGCGCAAGAGCTTTGAAACCAGGTTTGCTTAATGGTGATATTCTTATTAACCTTGATTCTGAGACTGAGGGTGAGTTGTATGTTGGCTGTGCCGGGGGTATGGATGCATCGGCTGAGTTTACATATACAACAGAGGATGTTCCTGCTGGTTGGGTAGGTAAAGTACTTAATGTTAAAGGCTTGGTTGGTGGTCACTCTGGTATGGATATTATTCTGTACAGAGCTAATGCAAACAAAGTTATGGCTAGAGCATTGTTGCCACTTGTAAGAGATTGCGGTGCAAAACTAATTAGCGTTGAGGGTGGTAATATGAGAAATGCAATTCCTAGAGAGGCTGTTGCTGTTATTGCTATCTGTCCTAGCAAAGTTGAGCAGGCTAATGCTATTGTAGCAAAAGTGCAATCAGAAGTTCAGGCAGAGTATTCTGCTACAGATAAAGATGCAGTTGTATTTTTGGAGGATGCTCCTGTTGCAGCACAGGCAATTTGCCAGGATGTAGCTTTGAATCTTTGCAAAGCTTTATATGCATGCCCTAACGGAGTAGAGAGAATGAGTGATGCAATGCCTGGCTTGGTTGAGACATCCAACAATATGGCTATTGTTAAATCTGACAATGGTAAGATTAAGATTCACTCTCTAATGAGAAGTTCAGTGGATACTGCAAAAGATGATCTTGCTGAGAGAATGCGTGCAGCATTTGAATTGGCTGGTGCAACTGTTACATTTACAGGCGGCTATTCTGGCTGGAGACCAAATATGGCATCACCTATCCTAAAAGAGATGAAAGCTGTTTACAATAAATTATATGGCAAAGAGCCTGCAGTAATGGCTATTCATGCAGGTTTGGAGTGTGGTATTCTAAGTGGTGCATACCCTAATTGGGATATGGTTTCTTGTGGCCCTACTATTTTCTCTCCTCACTCACCAGATGAGAGAGTTGAAATCGATTCAGTAGGCAAATGGTGGGATTTTGTTGTTGAGGTTCTAAAGGAGGCTCCACGCAAATAATCATCATAAGGTATATAAAAGCAAAACAG
>CALCUQ010000260.1 GCA_937906795.1 uncultured Bacteroidales bacterium
ATCAATAACCATTTAAACAAATCCGATTATGAAAAAGACAATTTTTGCTCTTGCAGCATTGGCATTGAAAGTCCTGTCAAGAATTCTCACTTCTTTAATCCCTTTTGCTGCTATATTCTCCAATCTGTTTCTAATATTCTTGATTGGTATATCTTGAACTGTAGCTGTTGATATGCCACTTACGCAGAATCTGCAACGGTTAAAACACCCTCTGGATGTTTCCAATTGTACAAATGATTTGTCCCAACAGAAGAATTCAGAGCCCTCAGGGTATTTAAGTTGAGAAAAATCTTTTACACTTTGCTCAGCTGTAGTGTGGTATTTTCCATTTTCTATGTATTCCCAACCTTCCAGTTGCTTCCATCTGCTGTCTTGTTTTAGCAGACTTTCAACAAACATTGGAAACATATCTTCTCCTTCTCCTTTAAAGACTGCTGTTATATAAGGTTTTGAGAGAAGAAATTCATAATTGTTGCCCAAGAATTCTGGTCCGCCCAAAAATATTCCTTTTGGTTTTGATATAGCGGCTACTCTGGAGAGAACTTCATTTATATAGTTTATATTGAATAACCAGCATGTGGCAAATATATATGAAGGCTCTGTTTTTATTGTTTGTTCTACTATAGAAGATATGCTGCTTTTAATGGTTCCTCTAACTACCTGCCAGTTACATTCTTGCTTTATATTGGAATCCAGTTGGGAATGTAGGGCCGGCAATGCCAAAGAGGAATGTGACCAGGATGCATTTATATCTAACCAAATAAAATTCATTTGAGCTATAATTTATGCCTAAAATACAATTTTTTTTTGTTAGATTTGTTAAAATATGCAATTATTATGAACAGGATTTTGTTAAAAAAAATATATCTTAATGGTAATCATAAAGATATATTGATTGAAGGGAATATCATATCAAATATAGCAGATGTCATTGATCCTGCGGGGTTGACTGATTTGGAAATTGTAGATTGTAAGGGTAAAGCAGCTATCCCGGGATTTATTAATATGCATACCCATTCCGGTATGACTCTAATGCGGGGATTTAATGAGGATTCAAGTCTTATGGACTGGTTGCAGGATGTGTGGAGAATTGAACCCAAACTCGACGATGAACTTTTATATTGGGGAACCAAACTTGCATGTGTTGAGATGATTAAGACAGGTACAACTTGCTTTTTGGACCAATATTGGAGAGTTGATGTTACATCCAGGGCGGTAGCTCAAATGGGAATCAGATCTGTTCAGGCTCATGTGGCTTTGGATATGAAAGATGAAAGCAAGGATGATTTTATAAAATCTGAGTTTGAAAGGATTTACAATGATTCAAAAAACTGGAATACATTATGTGTAGGTATTCATGCACCGTATTCTGTTTCTGATTCGCTTATCCAATGGTGCAGCAATTTTGCGCGTGAACATGATTTGAAAGTGCATATTCATGTTTCTGAAACACTTAGTGAGAACCAGGATAGCCAAAAACTCAACGGAGTATCGCCGTTTGAACATCTTGAAAAATTGGGAGTGCTTGGTCCTGAGGTTATAGCAGCACATTGTGTGTGGTTGAGCGATAACGATATGGATATTATGGCCAGGTATGGTGTGCATCCTGTTCATAATATAAATTCTAACCTTAAACTTGCATCGGGATACAAATTCTTGTATAATGAGCTTAGAGACAGAGGGATAAATGTTTGTTTGGGTACAGATGGCAATGGCTCTTCAAATAATCTTGACATGAGGGAGTCTATGAAAACTGCAGCATTGCTGCAGAAAGGATGGAGAAAGGATCCTACAGCTTTGCCACTGGAGGAGCTTATGGATATTGCTACAGTAAATGGTGCCAAAGCACTTGGTATAAATGCAGGTGAAATAAAAGTTGGCAAACTTGCAGATATAGCAATTGTAGATATAGACAATTACGCATTTACCCCAAATATCAATTTCCTTTCCAACCTTATATATTCTGCAAACTCATCGTGTATTGAGTCTGTTATTTGCAATGGAAAATTTGTAATGAGAAATAGGGTAGTGGAGGGAGAAAAAGAGATATTGGAAAAAGTAAATTCTATTTATAAAAAATTATACAATTAATGTTATGGACGATAGAGTATTAAGAATACAAGAGGCAGCCAATTACATTAAATCAAAGATTGGTGAGCAAATCCCTTTTGCAGGTATAGTTTTGGGTAGCGGTTTGGGTAAGCTTGCAGACAAGATAGAGAACCCGATTGTTGTTCCATATAAAGAGATTCCTAATTTTGCCCATTCAACAGCTGTTGGACATAAAGGCAATTTTATAGCCGGCTACCTTGGCGGCAAATTTGTGGTGGCAATGCAGGGGAGATTCCATTACTATGAAGGATATCCAATGGAACAGGTTACTCTTCCAATTAGAGTAATGAAAGTCCTTGGTATTGAATACCTTTTTGTCTCCAATGCAGCAGGGGGAGTTAACTTTTCCTTTAAGGTTGGAGATTTGATGATTATTAAAGATCATATAAATCTTTTACCTAATCCTCTTATTGGTAAAAATCTGGAAGAATTTGGTCCAAGGTTCCCGGATATGACAAGACCATATGACCCAAATGTTATTAAATTGGCAAAAGAAATAGCACTGCAGGAGGGGATTGCACTTAAAGAGGGTGTTTATCTTGCAAGTACCGGTCCTACATATGAAACTCCTGCTGAATACAAATATTTTAGAACTATAGGGGCTGATGCTGTTGGAATGTCAACCATTCCGGAGGTTATTGTTGCAAGACACAGTTCTGTTCCTGTGTTTGGAATGTCGGTGATTACAAATGAGGCACACGATGACTATGCAGAAGATTATGTCAATGATGGTGATGATGTTGTAAAGGCAGCAGATGCGGCAGCTGACAGAATGACTTTGTTATTCACAAGGCTTATTGAGAAATTATAATATGATTAAAACTATAATCTTTGATCTTGGAGGTGTTCTGGTGTCGCTTGACAAAGAGCGATGCCTTAATGCCTTTTCTGTTGATCTTAAATTTGATAATTTTGGAGATTATCTTAATCCTTATGCTCAAAATGGTTTCTTTGCCCAATTTGAGAATGGAGATATTTCGTCGGCTGAGTTTAGAGATATTATAAGAAAAAACAGTAAGGCAGATACTTTGTCTGACAATCAGATAGATGCTGCTTTGTGTGCTTTTCTTACCCATGTTGATCCTTCAAAAACAGATATGCTTCTTAAACTTAAGAAGGATTACAGATTGTTGTTGCTCAGTAACAATAATCCAATTGCGTGGGAAGGATGCAAGGTACTGTTCAAACAGGCATCAGGATGCCA
>CALCUQ010000261.1 GCA_937906795.1 uncultured Bacteroidales bacterium
TGCCACATCCTCCTTTCCAACCCATCTGCACTCAGAAATATCCTCCTCTGTTTGAGGCACTAAAGAACTGTCTCCATTATACTCCATACAATACCAGAAAGTATGTTTAAGCACAAACTCCCCTTTTAACCTGTATGTATGATGAGTAACACACAACAAATTGCCAGCAGTAAGATTATCAATGCCACACTCCTCCTGAACTTCTCTCACAGCAGTTACCTTAATATCCTCACCAGGCTCCTGCTTTCCCTTTGGCAAATCCCATTTACCATTTCTATATATCAGAAGATATTCACCTTTGGAATTTCTAACCAGACCACCACCGGCATTTATCTGAACAAACTCAGAACATATCTTGTCAAAAACACAGTCCATTTTACCGTGCTCAACAGGCAAAACCAAGAGATTTATCCTCTTGTTTGTTTCCATAAACTCCGGAAGAGTTTTCAAATTAGTGTCATCACAATTATAGTAAACAACAGCATTGGGATCAAAGTTTGAATTCTCCAACAATTCACATATTGTTAACTTTCTATTATCAAAGTAGATACTATACATTATTTGGAACTATTTTTGTATATTTGCAAACAAAGATACAGTGTAATTTTTAATTATGGAATCAATAGAGAAAATTGTTGCAAAACAGCTGTTAGACATTAAAGCTGTAAAATTAAGTCCAGAAAATCCATTTACATGGGCATCTGGCTGGAAATCTCCAATTTATTGCGATAACAGAAAAGTTTTATCATATCCTGCAGCACGTAAAGTAGTTTACAATGCTTTTGTAGATATTATAAAAAACAATTTTAAAGATGTAGATGTAATTGCAGGTGTTGCCACTGGAGCAATTGCTGTTGGAATGATGGTTGCAGAGGTTCTTGACAAACCATTTGTATATGTTAGACCAAAACCAAAAGATCATGGAACAGGTGCACAGGTTGAGGGAGACCTGGCTCCGGGAGCAAGAGTTGTAGTTGTAGAAGATCTTATCTCTACAGGCGGAAGCAGCCTTTCTGCAGTTAATGCACTGGAGAAGTCAGGTGCCATTGTACTGGGAATGGTAGCTATCTTTACATATAATTTTATTAAATCAATCAGAGCTTTTGAAAACGCAAATGTAGAGCTTCACACCCTTAGCCACTACGAGGCATTGCTAGAAGCGGCAGCAGAAGCAAACTACATAAAATCAGAAGAGTTGGATGTTCTAAAAGAGTGGAGATTAAATCCAGAAGAGTGGGGTAAATAAAATGGCTACTACAGAGATTAAAGGCAAAGTTGTAAAAGTTCCACAACCAGCCTATGTGCTATACAATGGGTTCGCAGATTTGCGTAACTTTACAATGGCTCTTCCTCCCGACAAAAAAGAATCTGTAACAGCAACTGCAGATACTATAGAAGGTGAGGTACAAGGGGTAAGAATGGGATTGCAAATAGCCAAAAGATACCCTTTCTCTTGCATTAGCTACTCACAATACGGAAACACCCCTTTCTCTTTTAATGTTGCAGCCTTTTTCAACGCAATAGACTCAACAAATACTGAGTTTCATATTGAGCTGGAAGCAGAGTTGCCATTTATGATAAAGATGATGTTGGGAAGCAAACTTCAAGAGATGATAGATCAGATTACAGACCAGTTAGGTATGGCATTCAGCGGCCAATTTGATCCATCAAAGATAGATCCTCAAATGCTGGAGGAGATAAAGAAAAGATACAACATAAATCTGTAAGCGGTGAATCTCCCACAGGAATTTAAAAAATATGCTGCGGAAGCGCTCGGAGAGCACATTTCGCAGCAACTTTTTTCTAAAATAGGCACAACTGAAAGTATTACATCGGTGAGGATGAATCCATTTAAAATGGAAGAAGCTCCTCTGTGCGATAAAGTTCCATGGTGCAACAATGGCTACTATCTGAAAGAAAGACCTGTATTTACATTAGAGCCAAATTTTCACAGTGGTGCCTACTATGTGCAGGAGGCCAGCAGCATGTATATGCAGCTTGTCAAAGATGCAATTGAAAATCAAGAGAATGGATTTTGGGAGCAGGCAATTACTGCCCTTGATTTATGTGCTGCACCAGGGGGCAAATCCACCCACTTGCTTTCTCTGTTAAACAAAGACTCCATTTTAGTTTCTAATGAGGTTATCAAAAGCCGTAGTACCATTCTCGCCGACAATATAGCTAAATGGGGATGTTCAAACAGCATAGTAACCAATAATGACCCCTCAGATTTCTCAAGATTACCAATTAAGTTTGATCTTATAATTGTTGATGCTCCATGCTCAGGAGAAGGATTATTTAGAAAAGATTCTCAGGCAATACAAGAGTGGAGTCCAGATAATGTAAAACTATGTGCAGCCCGCCAGCAAAGAATTCTGTCTGATATTTGGGAGTGCCTTAAGCCTGATGGATTTCTTGTATACTCAACATGTACATACAACAAATTTGAGAATGACAACAACCTCATATTCCTGGAGCAGGTATTGGGTGCCCAAATTGTTCATATACCAACCAATAAAGAATGGAACATAATCGACACTCCTAAAGGGGGACTGCAGTTTGTCCCAGGAATGGTAAATGGAGAAGGTCAATTTATGGCAATTGTACGCAAAAAAGCAGATACAGATATTTTTAAGTGCAACAAAAAAGAGAAAGGAAAAAATAAGAAAGGGGGAACAACAATAATTGAGAAAGGGTGTCCATATACACCACAAGGATACATTGCAGAACTTATGGGAGACCTTGTTAAAGCGTATCCTCAGAACTTGTACAATAGAATTAAGGAATTTGAAGGAAATCTTAAAATTGTTTTGAGTGCAGTTGCAATAGCCACAAAAAAGGGAAAAGATTATATACCACACGCAGACCTCGCACTACAAAGTTTTATATCAGAACAAATAAAGACAGGCACTCTTGCTAAGGGGATTACTCCAGTAGAGGTAGACAGAGCCACCGCCCTTAAATTCCTCTCTAAAGAAACTTTGGTTTTTCCTGATTCACCAAACGGATATCTGTTACTGCACTACAAAGGTAACGGTTTGGGGTTTGTAAAGAATCTGGGCAACAGATCAAATAATCTCCATCCTATTGCACGCAGAATAAGAATGGATATTACCTCAAGTCTGTAACAACAGCATCTGGATATAAATCTATATTTACATTAAACTTGTCCCAATTATCAGATTTATCTCCGTCCAATACCCCAAAGCTAAGAACTTCAATATTATACTTAACCCCGTTTTTTGCCTGCAAAGTAATATTACGGGGTATATTTTCTTTAACTTGTCCACTTGCAGATATTGTGTATAAGTTTTGTGCAGCATCCAGAAAGGCAAAAGGATTTTTTGTAATATCTGCAGATTCCATATTGGAATTATAAATTACAATTTCTGTTCTATCTGCATTAATGTACCACTCTGTAGCTCCATTATTAACCACCATAATTCCATTATCTACCTCCATTCTATAACATTTGCCCTTTACTATTACATTCCCTGTAATTGGTGGTTGGTTAAAGTTTGACTGACTAAAAGAAAAATGGATTTGCGAACCTTGCCTGACAAGATTCACAAATCCACTCAAATTCTTGTTTTGAGCGCTGGCATTCACATTTACAGCACACAAAACAATAATTATAACAACTAAAAATCTCTTAACCATACAAATCTTTAATGTTTGCAAGACGGGCATCCAATTCCATTAAATCAGACACCAGCAC
>CALCUQ010000262.1 GCA_937906795.1 uncultured Bacteroidales bacterium
TTTTTTTGACGAAAAATGGTGTTTTTTGTCAAAAAAAGCCGTTTTTTTATGAAAAAATCAGGAAATTTAGTAGAGTTTCCAAAAAAATACCTAATTTTGTCGCTCCTGCCTCTGTAGTTTAAAGGATAGAATATAAGATTCCGGTTCTTAGGGTGGCGGTTCGATTCCGCCCGGGGGTACAAGTTTAAGAAACCTTTCTGGGAAATCTGAATATTATAGCCAGTGTGGCGGCAATTCCAAGGGCAAACGGATAGTACAGGTTGCCAATGATGGCCATTGAGGAAATACCTGCCAGACCGCTGGCCATAAGCATCTGGGCTCCGTATGGAATAATTCCCTGTACAAAACAAGAGAAAGTATCAAGTATACTGGCACATTTGCGTGGGTCCAATCCATATTTTTTTGAAATGTCCTTGGCTATTCCCCCTGTGGTAATTATGGCAATTGTATTGTTGGCTGTACAAAGGTTGGCAAGAGATACAAGAGCGGCTATACTTAGTTCGGCTCCTGTTTTGCCATTTATTCTGGAGGTCATCTTGTTTATAAGGTAATCCAACCCTCCTGCTGTGCGGATTACTTCCAGCATACCTCCGGCCAGCATTGTTACAATTATAAGGTCTCCCATAGATGCAATGCCGGCTCCAATGTGCCCAAGCCATGTAATCCATGTTATTTTGCCAATTGCAAATCCTATTATTGCATTAGTGATTATTCCGGCAGTCAGAACCAGTATAACATTTATTCCTGCTATGGCCATTCCAATTACCATAAGATATGGAATTAAAAGTGCAATATTGGTAGATTCTGCTGTTGGGGTAAAATCAATCTGCAAACCTTTATAGATGTAGAATGCAGTTACCAGTATGGCTGCCGGTGCTACAATAAGGATATTGGTTTTGAATTTATCCTGCATTGAACACCCTTGGCTGCGGGTTGCTGCAATAGTTGTATCTGATATAAATGACAGGTTGTCTCCAAAAAATGAACCTCCAACCACTATGGCAGTAATGAATGGGGCAGAAATCCCAATTTCGGCAGCAATTCCGGTAGCTACAGGTGTAAGAGCAACAATAGTTCCCACACTTGTCCCTACAGCCATAGATATAAAGCAAGATGCAATAAACAGACCTGCATACAAAAGTTTGCCCGGAAGAAGCTCAAGTGTAATGTTTACAGTTGCATCAATAGCCCCAATCTCCTTGGCCGTAGTTGCAAATGCTCCTGCCAATATGAATATCCATATCATAAGGAGTACATTTTTATGTCCAGCACCATGTGAGAAAGTAGATATTCTATCTTCTGTTTTCCCTTTTAAACAAACAGTTATAGCATAAGCGGATGCTATAAGAAAAGCGGCTGCAATAGGAATTTTATAAAAATCCCCGGCTATGAGTGAAGAAACCAGATATACAATCAGAAATACAATCAGCGGGGTTAGTGCAAACCAGCTATTCTGTTTTTGTGTCATAAAATCTATAATTTTTAAGAGGGGCAAATATACATAAAATTGCGTACCTTAGCGTAAATATATAACCGGTATGAGAAAGATAGCTTTATTGATATTTGCCTTAGTTGTTGCAACTTTTGATCTACAGGGTAAAATCACCCTTCCTTCAATCATTTCAGACAATATGGTTCTGCAGGAAAATTGCAAGGTTAGATTCCCTTTTCCGGAGAATTTCGGCATTTTTTGCCGAGGTGGGGCATGCATGTAG
>CALCUQ010000263.1 GCA_937906795.1 uncultured Bacteroidales bacterium
TCCGGATGACCAAATTCATTACCCATAAATGTCAGATATCCATTACCGGATGTAGCCAAAGTAACAAGACGTATCATCTTGTGTAAAGCCACTCCTCTGTCTACTGTAAAGTCCGGCATATCCAAACTCATATGAGTATACATTTTGGCATCAATCAACCTAAAGATAATGGTCTTGTCTCCAACCATTGCCTGATCATGACACTCTGCATAGCTGATTGTCTTTTCATCTGCTCTCTTGTTGGTCAATTGCCACCATATATCACAAACATTCCAATCCTGGTCATTAAGTTCCTTTATCCATTTTATCCAATGGTCGGGAACACCCATACTCATACGGTAATCAAATCCAAATCCCCCCTCTTTAACAGGAGCTGCCAACCCTGGCATACCGCTCATATCTTCTGCAATTGTAAATGCATCCTTATAAATCTCCTTAATAAGGATATTGGCCAAGCCCAAATATACAAGTGCATCTTCATCTGTATTACCATCAAAATAATCCGGATAACCGGTAAAACACTTACCTAAACCATGATCCCAATACAGCATACTTGTAATACCATCAAAACGGAAACCATCAAGATTAAATTCCTGCATCCAGTATTTGCAATTGGAAAGCAAGAAATAGATTGTCTCATTTTTCCCGTAATCAAAACATCTGGTTCCCCAAGCCGGGTGATCACCCTTCTCACCGGGGTGGAAATATGTGGTAGTAGTACCATCCAACTTGCTCAATCCCTCATTTTCATTTTTAACAGCGTGAGAATGAACAATATCCATAATTACAGCTATACCTAAGCCATGAGCTGTATCCACCAATTCTTTAAATTCTTCCGGTGTACCAAACCTAGAACTAAGTGCAAAGAAATTAGATACTTGATAACCAAATGATCCATAGTATGGATGCTCCTGCAGTGCCATTACCTGGATTGTATTATATCCCAAATCTGCTATTCTTGGCAGAACATTTTCTGTAAAACTCTTGAATGAAGCAACCTCCAGCTCCTCAGATGACATTCCTATATGTACCTCATATATCAGAGGATTTTCAACTTTAGGAGCTCTTTTATGCTTCCATTTATATGGATCACCAGGGAACCATATCTGTGCGGCAAAGTCTTTTGTTGCAGGATTCTGGACACATCTTGTTGCATAAGATGGAAGTCTTTCCCCTTCTCCGCCATCCCATATGACAAGGAATTTGAACAAATCCTTGTGTTTTATCCTCTCCGGCATAACCTTCAACTCCCAATTTCCATTGGCAAGTCTGGTCATTCTAAACTCAATATCCTTTGCCCAACCGTTAAAATCGCCAATAACATATATCTCTTTTGCATTTGGCGCCCACTCTCTGAAATAGATGAAATCCCCCTCCTGATGAACACCATAGTATATATGATTATTGATAGCTTTAGACAACTTTCCCCTCTTACCCGCTATCTCCTGTTTTTTCTCTTTTAGCTTTTTGTTCCTTCTGATAATTACATCTTTAAAGGGAGCTAAATATTTATCTTTAGTGTATAACATAGTTAAGTTGGTTAGTTCTCTGTTAAAATTTTATCAAACTCCTCCTGATACCCTTTAAGTTGGCTCTTACAGAACTTTATAAGTTCCATAGCCTCCTTAAGCTGTTGTTCCACGCCACTCAGAGTTGCTTGCGGAGATTCAATCTGCTCCACCAGCCTCTCCAGCTGCTGTATTGCCTGCTCGTAAGTAATATCTTTCTTTTCCATCTTCTCTGTAAATTCAATTTATCACCTTTCCTACTACAAATTCAACACTTCCCTCATTCATAATCAGCTTGATTGTTGCTCCCTCCTTTATATCTGCTATAGTTGCAACCTGGCCTCCAACCGCAACTATAGCATACCCTTTACCAAGCTTTTTGGCAGGATCTGCATTCTCTAATCTTTTTTCTATTACATCCAAAGCCATATTTTTAGCATAGACAACTTCTGTTGCACGCATTTGCAATCTGGCTTTAATTTTTGTAATTTTCTCTATTTCTGTGGAAACTTTGCGCTGCAAAGTTAGTAAACTTCTTTGATATAACCGCGCAAGTTTGTCATTTTCCTCAACAAAAATATCCACAAAAAAATCTGCTACAGCTGTGGGTGTCTTAAGATATGTATGTGCTACCATATCAGCTACATGAAAGTCGTGATCATGACCTATTCCTGTAATTACGGGCAGCGGAAACTGCGCAATGTTAAGAGCCAGATCATAATCATCAAAACACACCATATCCATTACCGCGCCACCCCCTCTTATAATTACAACAGCATCATACTCATCTGAAACTTCTGCCACCTTTTCCAATGATGCTATTACAGATGATGGAGCATCGTCTCCCTGCATAACAGAAGCAAACAAAGTAGTCTTGAACTTTATCCCATACTCATTGTTTGCAAGGTGATTCATAAAATCCCTGTATCCGGCAGCTGTAGCAGAACTTATTACAGCAAGTCTGCTTGGCAATGCAGGCAATTTCACCTGTGAATTCATATCCATACATCCATCTTGCTGCAATTTTGCAACAGTCTGCTGCCGCTTTAGTTCAAGCTCTCCCACCGTAAAAGAGGGGTCTATGTCAGTTATGACAAGGGATAATCCGTATATTACCGAGAACTGGGCTCTTGCCTTTACCAATACATTCATACCAGCCTTAAGATAAGAACCTGTAGTTGAATGGAAGAATGCTTTTATCATTCTGTAGTCAGACTCCCACACAACAGCTCTGGCCTTAGCTACAACCGGTTTGGATTCCCTCTTGAATTCTACCAGCTCCATATAACAGTGGCCATTGTAATTTTCCTGAATCTGACTTATCTCTCCAACAACCCACACTTCTAAAGGAACTGCTCTTTCTATTCCCCCTTTAATACGCTCCATCAACTCTAAAAGAGTCATCTTTTCATTCATTGCATCCATTTTTTAAATCTTTACAAGATACTAAAAATTTCCAACTATTCCTAATCTCTTTATCAAAGATAAAACTTCTACAATTGTCTGGTTGCAGATAGCTTTTTTTAGCTATCTTTGCACATTACTATATACCTATTTTAAATGAAAATAAACAAGGCTGTATTTGCAGGCAGTAGCCAATTACTTAAAGACAAGCCTAAACAAAAATTGCCAGAATTTGCATTTATAGGAAGGTCCAATGTTGGAAAATCCTCCCTAATAAATTCATTATGTGGCATTAAGGGGCTGGCAAAAACCTCATCTACACCTGGAAAGACACTACTGGTCAATCATTTTCTTATAAATGATGCATGGTACCTTGTAGACCTTCCAGGTTACGGTTATGCAAAAATATCTCAGACCGCCAGAGCCAAACTGGCAAAAATGAACAACAATTTCATAAATAACTCACCTGAACTTATAATGTTGTTTGTTTTGCTGGACTCAAGACATAATATCCAAAAAATAGATCTTGAATTTCTAATTAGTCTTGGAGAGGCAGGCATTCCATTTGCAATAATATTTACCAAAGCAGACAAATTGGGAAAAGTTGCACTGCAAAAACAGATTGAGGCAAACAAACAGGAACTTCTCAAATATTGGGAAGAATTGCCACCTGTATTTGTAACTTCGTCAGAGACACATTTTGGAAAAGAAGAAGTAACAGATTACATACAATCAATATTGGAAACTTTATAAACACAAAGAATACATAGAACTTAAAATACTAAATTATGGAACACAATCACGTCATTAAGATTTTCTCTTGTAGAGGTTCAAGATACCTTGCAGAAAAAATTGCCAAGGAACTTAAATTGGATTTAGGACAATCTATCGTAAATGTTTTTAGCGATGGTGAGTTTCAACCTGCTTTTGATGAGAGCGTAAGAGGTGCTACTGTATTTATCGTACAATCAACCTTCCCTCCTGTTGAGAATTTGTTTGAGCTGCTACTTATGATTGACGCAGCAAAAAGAGCATCTGCATATAAAGTTATTGCTGTTATGCCATATTTTGGATGGGCAAGACAAGACAGAAAAGACAGACCAAGAGTTTCAATTGGAGCTAAAATGGTTGCCAACCTGTTAGGTGCTGCCGGCTGCGACAGAGTAATGACAGCAGATCTTCACGCAGACCAAATCCAGGGCTTCTTTGATTTCCCTGTTGACCACGTATATGCAAGCTCACTATTCCTAGAGTACTTAAGAGCTCAAAAAATTGAGAATCTTTCTATTGCTGCGCCTGATATGGGTGGTGCCAAAAGAGCAAATGCATATTCGAGACATTTGGCATGTCCACTTATCGTATGCCACAAATCAAGAGAGAGAGCCAATGTTGTTGGTTCAATGACAGCTATTGGAGATGTTGAGGGCAGAAATGTTGTTATTGTAGATGATATGGTTGATACTGCAGGAACTCTTTGTAAAGCTGCAAACATGCTTAAGGAGAGAGGTGCATTGAGCGTTAGAGCCGTTGCAACTCACGCTGTATTGAGCGGCGCCGCATATGAGAATATTGCAAACTCACAATTGGATGAGCTTGTTGTAACAGACACTATTCCATTGAGAGCAAAAGAGGGACAAGATACTTCTAAAATCAAAGTATTGTCTATAGCTGAACTGTTTGCAGACATTATTGACAAAGTATACAACTATCAATCAATAAGTCCTACTTTCAAATTCTAAAAATATAACTATGTTATCACCAAAATTAAACATAGAGGGTGTTCATAAAACCCTTGTAGAAGGAATAAGAAACTTTGTAAACAAAATTGGAGCAAAAGGGGTTGTACTTGGGTTGTCGGGAGGAATAGACTCTGCTGTTGTGGCTGCACTTGCTGTTGAAGCACTTGGCGGCGATAGAGTTTATGGTTTTCTGATGCCAAGTGACTTTTCCACTTCCCATTCTGTAAAGGATGCCGTTGATTTGGCAGAAAATCTAAAAATGGGATACAAGATTATTCCTATTGCCAAAATGTTTAATGACTATACAGAAGCTCTTGCAGATGTTTTTGGTCCCGATAACAAATGGAATGTTGCAGAGGAGAATCTGCAGGCAAGAATAAGAGGAACATTGCTTATGGCATACTCCAACAAATTTGGGTACCTGCTACTTAACACATCAAATAAAAGTGAATTAAGTACCGGATACGGAACTTTGTATGGAGATTTGGCCGGTGCAGCCATGGTTATTGCAGACCTGTACAAATGTGAGGTCTATGAGTTAGCCAACTATATTAACAGAAATGGAGAGGTTATCCCTTTAAACACTATCACTAAAGCTCCGTCGGCTGAACTTAGAGATGGTCAGAAAGACAGCGATTCACTTCCAGACTACTCAATACTTGACCCTCTTTTGTATGCACTTAATGAGGGAGGCAAGAGTGCCCAGGAGTTAATTGCACAGGGATACAACAAAGCAGATGTACAAAGAATTGTATCACTGAGAAATGGTGCATCATTTAAAATTGCACAAATCCCTCCAATTTTTAACATAAGCGAGAAGCCTCTGGTATACAAAGAAAAATGTTTATTTTGGCTAATATCGCATGAGCAAAGCCGAATTCGAATTGAGCATAAAAGGGATACATAAATATGTCATCTGTGTCAGTGCCTTACAGTTCACATCAATCATACCAAG
>CALCUQ010000264.1 GCA_937906795.1 uncultured Bacteroidales bacterium
CAAAGCCATTAAACTTACGGCATCGTCTGATTGGCCCAAATTCAGCAAGGCTCCCATTACCGGGCTTAATGATTTGAAAGGAGACGGTTTTGTAGTGTGGGGAGCCTGGGAAAAAGATGCAGCTGTGTTTGGAGCTTACGGCACAATAGTTTCAGCTGTAACTGGTGCAGACGGCAATGTTGAGACTGATGACTGGGAATATTCTCCAGTAAGGTACTGGTTCGCCGGGAACTATAAATGCTGTTGCTTTAAGTACAACAAGTACTGGCGTTCTGGCTGTAATGAATGGATATAGCAGCAGCTTGATTCTTGACAAAAGCTTTACACTTGGAGGGAAATCCGTTACCGGAACTGAACTTGAGAGGAGTGCTCAGGTAGATCTGATGTATGCATTCTCTAATGTAGATAATTCAGGGCACAAGGATGCCAAGGTGAATCTTGTTTTCAAGCATTTGTGGGCTCAAGTAGGTTTTAGGCTTAAATATTTGGAATATAAGGGTAATCCTATAGAAATAGACAATGTGAAAATATACGGTATGGGAAATACCGTAGACTTTAAAGGTAATGTTACTATTAGTGACAATGAAACATCCAATATGTCTGCCATAAGAACCGCACTCTCAAGTGCAGTTAAAAGTACTCCCGACAACCCTTTTGCCACATTTAACCTGTCCGCTAAAAAAGTAGGGAAGGATGAAGAGGTTACTTTGGTAGACAAGTTGATGGTCTTCCCGATAGATTTGGCAAGTATGCCTGTTACAGTGGAGATTTCTTTCAAATATGGCAATGATTATGGCAATGAATTGACCTTGAGGGGAAATATAAATTCAGGAGAATGGATGTCGGGAAAAAGATATACATACCCTTTGGAGGTGGGGGCCAATTCAATAAATTTTGGAGAGCCAGCTGTTACTGATTGGGTAAAAGAGAGTATTATCGTAGATATTGATAAAGCCAATGATTAGGAATAAGATTTTCATATTACTTCTGCTTTTGGGTATCGGTTGTACCAAGAATAACCATCCATCTGACAAGCCGACGCAGTTGGATTCGTATATCTTTTTTAACGAAGCTGCTGTTAAAACAAAGGGGAATCTGCTTGAAGGGACAGCCCTTCCAAAAGCAAAACATACCTCCTATGGGGTTATGGGACTTAGAGGGACATCCAACAGTCAGGTTTTTGAGGTCTACAAATCCGGTGATGCAGGTACAACAGGCAATAACAAATATGACAATGTCGCTGTGCTGTACAGGCCTGAAGAGGGTGAGACTTTTACATATGACAAACTTGTCTTATGGAGCAATGAAACGCATAGGTTCTGTGCGTTTTATCCATATTCTGCAGATTGCATAACAGCTGTTGTTGCGGATGATGTGGCAACCAATAGTGTTGTTGATCCGTATGTGAGTTATACTCAGCCAACTAAATTGGCCAACATGACTGATGTTCTTACTGCTTATACAGAAGCGTCTTACGATGCTGGGAAATCTCAGATTGACAACCTGGTTGGCCTAAACTTCAATCACAGATTGTTTGCGCTGGATGTTGTATTGAATAATATGCAGTCTGAATCAGCAAGACCTTTTAGAGTGAAAGATGCAGTTATCGAGTTTATAGGACTGGGGAAAAGAGCAAAGTTATATTTTCCGCACATTTAGAATAATTTGACATAATAAAACTCCCTTGATTTCTCAAGGGATTTAGTAGCGAGAGGGGGATTCGAAACATTTCTGTTGAGCATAATTTCAATAGTGACAATTCATTCCTCTTTCTTCCCTGCGATTCAATTAAAGTTAAATTGAATCTTACATATACAAATGCCTGGAATGAGGTATGCACATATGAATATGAACTTGATTGTACCAATAATGCAATTATTCCAGATGGAGGAGGTACTTTCTTGCCTGGACATAAATATGCACTCGTAATCAATAAAAAAGATAACGGACAGCAGATAGAATTTGTGCCTGAGGTTATATCAGAATGGGAAACTAGCGAAGATATTGATATAGAATTCAACTAAGAAAATTTTGGATAAGATATGAAGAGAGCATTAATAAATATATTTGCCATCGCAATTCTTATTATGGTGGTTTCTTGTTCTACTGATGAATTTATATTGGATTCTGAGAGGAACAGAACTGTTGAGTTTATTGTGAGACCTACATCGTTTATAAGTTATAATGTTGCAACAAAATCAACTAAGGCTATTTCAGAGACGCAACTACTTTTGAT
>CALCUQ010000265.1 GCA_937906795.1 uncultured Bacteroidales bacterium
TTTAGACATAACAAAACCCCGAAAGTTTTTTGTCTAACTTTCGGGGTTCATGTCACATTTTGAGCCCCGTTTTTTTATGTATGCTATATTGATTTGTTACTTTATTTCAAACTTGCATGTAACACTTATAGAGATTGGAACCTCAGCAATCTCCAGTTGTGGAACTTGCTCAAATGAGCCGGAAGAGTCCATCATCATCATAGTTTTGCTGCTTCTTACCTGATATCTTGCATTGCTGTAGTTTTGAGAAATGCTCGATTGCATATAAACCACATTGCCAAGTGTGCTTCCTACAGCCTCTACCATAGATTTTGCATTCTCTTTACATGCAGCAGATGCCTCTGCCAACAGCTCTTTTTTAATTTTATTCTCCAATGTGTCAGAAACTTTTATCTCACTAATCTGTACATCTGCAATAGAGAGATTGTTAAGAGATGTTATAGCATTTACGGCTTGAGAGGCAGTCTTTACCTTTAAAGTGTATTCTTTTGACAAGAAAATATCATCTTTCTTTAAAATATAAGTCTTTAGAGTGCTTGCAATATCATTTACCTTTAGAGCCTGGGCAACATCTATTCCACACTCTTTTAGTGCTTTAATCATTGCTTCCTCTTGTCTTTGCAAAGAAATCTTTCCTTTACCGTCTTGCTCGTTGATAGTTATGGAAATGAGTATTTCGTCGGGAGTAATGTTTCTTTCTACTCTTGTATGAACCTCTACAACTTTGCTGTTTGATTCCTGAGCATAAGAAATCCCTATTGTTGCCAGTAGAATTACGGCACATGTAATAATTCTTTTCATATTTTTTAATTTTATGTTCAATATATACTATTCATATATTGTGCCAAAGAAATATTGTTAGATTTTATGTAGTAAAATACCAATTGTCGCGTCTATTTATTATCTTTGAAAGTCAATAATTTATAAGTTATGAAGAAACTGATTTTAATTTCGTGGTTAATCTGTATTTCTATTGTGTCTTTTGCACAGGTTAACCCTCAGGCACCGTTAGAATTGGATAAAGCGGTAAGATTAGGTAAGTTGGACAATGGTCTTACTTATTACATAAGACATAATGAAAAACCTGCACAAAGAGCAGATTTTTATATTGTTACAAATGTTGGAGCTGTTCAGGAAACTCCAGATCAGGATGGTCTTGCACACTTTTTGGAGCATATGTGCTTGAATGGATCAAAACATTTCCCTGGTAAAGGAATTATCTCATATATGGAGAGCATAGGTTGTGCTTTTGGTGCAAACATAAACGCAAGCACTGGCTTTGAGCAAACTATGTATATGCTTAACAATGTTCCTGTTACAAGAGAAGGTATTGTTGATTCATCTTTGCTTATCCTTTTTGATTATTCTGCATTTGTTACCAATGATCCAAAGGAGATTCGCCGCCTGTTCTGCACGCCGGTTTCCCACGACCTGCTGTATCTGAAGGAGGAAGGCTGATGGATCGGGCGCTGTTGGAGGCGCAGCTGGCAGAGCTACCCGTTGCCCAATATGAGTTTTT
>CALCUQ010000266.1 GCA_937906795.1 uncultured Bacteroidales bacterium
CAGGACATACAAACACATAGACTCTGTAACTTGCTACAACAACTCCCTTAAAGAAGAAGATTACAGCAAAACACCTCTAAACAAAACTCCGGTTGAATTTTTTGGAGGCGATTCTGCAAAATTCTATTTGAACAATTCTTTGGGTTATGAATTGCTTGATTTTACACAAGAGCAATCAGACAGCCTTGAACTTTATAATGAGACTCACAAAGGTATTATTGTAAAATGCAGCAATCCCGACAAGTTCACTTATGGTGGCAGACTTAATGTAGCTACATTGGAGAATGCAATTTTGTATATAAAATGTAATTTCCAGCCAACATGGGAAGATGGTCTTGAAAGAAAAGATACTTTAATTGGTATGTATTTCACAAACACATACGCACTTAATATAGCTGAACATGAGTCATCGCAGATGGTAGACTTGTCAAATGAGCAATTGGACATTCCAATAGAAGGAATTGCAGGTATCAAACCTTACATTGACTGCATGACATTAAAAGACACTCTTGACAATTGGTACAATAGAGTAAAGAGAGATGGATATAATCTTACAATAGGCAATGTAAATTTCTTCTTGCCATTTGAAACTCCTGCTGATTACAATATGGATACATATCCACCAAACATTTTCCCTGCATTCAGAGAGTATAACGAGGATTTCAATTTGTGGAAATACACTTTTACAGAAGATGTATGGACAACAAACAATCCTAACGGCGCTATCAACAGATCTCTTGAATACTACTATGGAGACATTTCATATTACATAAGAGATATTTTTGCAACAGACAAGAGTGAGCTGGCAGATGCACATTTGGACGTATGGTTTATGCCATTGGTAAGCACAGAAGACCAATATGGCAATGAGACATATGATGTAGATATGAAAGCATACTACAAGGGAAACATAAATGGTAATCTTAACACCAAGGGTAAGCCTAGAATTAAGATTATGTATGTATTGAATAGAGCTTTAGAGAACTAAATACATCAAATAGATAAAAAAAGGTATCCACAGCATATATGGATATCTTTTTTTGTGCTTAAATACCCAATTGTAGTTATTGGCTAATAAGCAAATGAAATATAACTTTGGGGCGCAAAATATTATAGATGAAATTATCAGAATTACATAGCGGAGAATCGGCATACATTGTTAAAGTTGCCGGAAACGGAGGATTCAGAAAGAGGATTATTGAAATGGGATTTGTAAGAGGGCAAAAGGTAACATCCCTACAGAATTCCCCTTTGAATGACCCCATAAAATATTCCGTTATGGGATATGATATTTCTTTAAGACGCAGTGAGGCTGAAATGATTGAAGTCCTTACATCTGAACAAGAGGGAAGGGAATTTGAGACACGCTGCAAAAGCATCTTTGTATCTGACTGCAACACATGCCAGGGGGAGAGTTGTGCTCTTGGCGGGTGCTGTGGGAAAATAAAGGCTCCCACCAGAAACAATGTCATAAACATAGCTTTAATTGGCAATCCAAATAGCGGAAAAACCTCTCTTTTCAATATTTTGTCGGGGAGTAAAGAGAGGGTTGGAAATTATAGCGGGGTTACTGTAGATGCCAAAATGGGGCATTTTGATTATAAAGGATACAGATTCAATATTACCGACCTTCCTGGAACTTACTCATTGTCTGCTTATTCTCCAGAAGAAATATATGTAAGGCAACATCTTTTCAATAATAGTCCAGATATAATAATCAATGCTGTTGTGGCATCTAATCTGGAAAGGAACCTGTACCTTACAACAGAAATTATTGACCTTAATATTCCAACTGTTGTAGCTCTCAATATGTACGATGAGCTTAAAAGAAGCGGTTCCCAATTAGATATTCCTCAACTGGAAAGCATTATGGGTATCCCTTTTGTTCCCACTGTAGCTAAAACCGGCGAAGGCCTTGGAGCATTGCTGGATACCGCTATTGATATGTTTGAGGGGAAAAACAATATCCTTAGACATATTCATGTCAATTATGGCTCTGCCATTGAAGAGGAAATAGCAAAAGTTGGAAAAATATTGCGCCAAAGCGAATATATCCCATACCAGTTTCCATACAGATATTGGGCACTTAAACTCATTGAAAATGATTCTGAAGCGGATAAAGTGCTTGAAAAAACCTCTAATTACAATGAGTTAAAAGCCCAGGCCGGCAAATCCAGCTTAAATATCTCAAAAGTACTTGGGCAAGATGCAGAAAGTGCAATAAGCGATTACAGATATGGATTCATTGCCGGAGCTCTACAGGAGACTCTGGTTAAAGGAAAGGTAAATACAAACGAGAAATCAAGGCATATAGATTTGCTTGTGGCCAACAAATGGTTGGGATTCCCTATCTTTATATTTATAGTATGGGTAATGTTCTATGCTACTTTTACCCTTGGGGCATATCCACAAGAGTGGATTGAGAATGCATTTGAATGGGCAAGTGTTATGCTGAGCAACAATTTGCCAGATTGTGCAGCTAAAGATTTACTTATAGATGGAATCTTAGGCGGTATTGGTGGAGTTGCTGTGTTTATTCCAAATATTCTTATATTGTATCTGTTCATATCACTTATGGAGGATTCTGGGTATATGGCCAGGGCTGCTTTTATTATGGACAGACTTATGCACTCTATGGGATTGCATGGGAAATCGTTTATTCCTCTAATTATGGGATTTGGATGTAATGTACCTGCAATAATGGGGGCAAGAACAATTGAGAGTACAAGCAGCAGGATAATAACTATTCTTGTTACCCCTTTTATGTCATGCAGTGCAAGACTACCTGTATATTTGTTGTTGATTGGGACATTTTTTCCCAATAATGCAGCTACAGTACTTATATCACTTTACCTTCTGGGATGTATTGTGGCTATAATTACCGCCAGAATACTAAGAAAAACATTCTACAGTAAAGATGACACTCCATTTGTAATGGAGCTTCCCCCTTACAGAATCCCTACCGGTTACGCAGTAATGAAACACATGTGGGAGAAATGTGAACAATATCTGAGAAAGATAGGTACTGTTATATTACTCTCTACAATAATTATATGGGTGCTGAGTTATTATCCTAAATCAGACAATTTACCTGAATCACAGCAGGCAGAACAATCATACATTGGAATGATTGGTAAAACAATAGAGCCTGTAATGGAGCCATTGGGGCTCAATTGGAGAGCCAGTGTTGCCATAGTATCGAGCATCCCGGCAAAAGAGCTTGTAGTGAGCACCATGGGAGTACTTTATGACAGGGAGAATGAAGAGGACCTTAAGGAAGCTGTTATAAAATCAAATGATTACACTGCGGCATCTGCTATGTCATTTATGGTATTCATTTTACTGTTCTTCCCTTGTATTGCTACAATTACAGCTGTAGTAGCTGAAACCGGGAACAAATGGTGGGGGGTATTTACCGTAGTGTACAATACCACTATAGCGTGGATTATAGCTTACCTGGTGTATCAGATTGCCTTGTTTGCAATATAAATTGCACATAAAACAAACAATACAACCACTACAAAAGGGAGCCAAAGTCCCTTAACCCTATTTTGCCCCTCTCTTGTATTGCATATACCAATTTTCAGTGCATCATTTTTACAATGGCGTACACATTCGCCACACAAATTGCAATCAATATCCACTACCCTTGATTGCTTTGAAAGAGTTATACTATATGGGCATGCCTTACTGCATTCACCACATCCTACGCATTTGTTTTTATCTTTATGAATATGAAGCAGAGAGATATTGTATTCTGCTTTGTATGTAAAAATCTCAAGAAGATATGCCACAACTGATAAAGCAACAATATATACAATAGTGGGGAGATAAATATCTGCACAAGTGAGAATCCACATTACAAAAGTTATAGCAACAAAAGTAAACGTAAACTTTAACATATTCCCCATTGCTGCTGCAGGACATAAGTATTTGCATCCAAACATATCAACAAAAAGAGAGAGTAAGATAGAAATTACAATAAATATTACTGTTGGGGTAACAAAGCGCACAAGCAATATATGCAAAGGCTCATTGGCAATAAGGCTACCATAAACAGCAATAAACATATAAGATACTACCGAAAAAATTATATATTTGAATGCCCTAAGTAATTTATCGGCAACAGTGCCTCTTGAAATATATAACACTCTTATATTTAGCACTCTCCTTACCTTTACAACCAGTTCACTTATAAAACCAACCGGGCAGAGGTAACTGCAGAAAATCTTATTGGTAAAAAGAACAGACAAGGCAAAAGGTATCAAAAGTGAGAGCAAAGTAAGATTATAAGTTGCTCCACAACACAGCAATACCAATACCCACATCTGGCAAACATATCTTACTCTTTTATTACCAATAACATTCATACTCAAAATATATTGGACACAAAGTTATAATTTTTACCTTTGCAGCGCAAAATTAGAGATCCAGTAAAGTTAAGCAACAGATATGAATTTTTTTGACAACCATACTCATTCCACTTTTTCTCCCGACAGTTCAATGACTCTTAAAGAGGCTGTGGAGGTTGCACTCAAACGCAATCTTGCAGGGGTGGCCATTACTGACCACTATGACATAGATCCGGCATTGGAAGAAATGGACTTTAGTTTTGATCCTTTGCAACAACAGGAAGCCATAGACAAAATTTCTTATGAATATGGTCTTGGAACAAGCAATAGACAGTTACAGTTATTAAAAGGGATAGAGGTTGGACTTATGTCTGGCAAGTGGATGAATATTATCAAAGAATTTACAGGCAAATATAGTTTTGATACAGTAATTGCATCATTGCACACAATTGACGGCACCGATCCATACAGAAGGACATATTACAAAGGCAGAGATGCATACCAGGCATATTCATATGCACTTGAGCAAATGTACAATCTTTGCGTAGAGTTCAAAGATTTTGACATTCTGGGGCACTATGACTATGTTGCAAGATATTCTCCATACTCCAAGGAGGATAGAAATATTACATATAAAAAATACGGAGACTACATAGATGCCTTACTAAAATACCTTGCAGAAAACGGCAAAACATTTGAAATAAACACAAAAACATATACAAACCACGCTGGTTACATTCCTGAGCTGGATCTGACTATACTTAAAAGATTTAAAGAACTTGGAGGGGAGGCTCTAAGTATTGGGTCTGATTCTCATGCATGCGACAGACTTGGAGACAATTTTGAGCTTTACAGTCAAATTATAAAAGATTGCGGTTTCAAGTATCTGGTATACTTTAAAAACAGAAAGCCCAATTACTATACAATCAAATAAGCAGAAAAACAGGAGGCGGTCAATTGGCCGCCTCAGTTATTCTATTTTACCATCAGATGTTCTTTAGTGTCTTTTACTACCTGCTCTTTCCAATGCTCGCTATAGCCAGGTTGTGATGGATTTGCAGGAATTCCTTTACCATAACCATTATCTTTAAATGTTCCGTCGGGATTCTGAACTTTAACATTTCCATCTATGTACTTGATTAAAAGATACTCATCAAGCTCTTTCCATTTTTTGAACATTCTCTCTGCAAACTTTTCGCTCCATACAGTAAGGTATTCCTTAACTTTCTGCGGTTCTGTATTATAAAGCCTTAGAGCCTCCTCATCAACTGTAGGGATAATCTGCATTGCTCCATTTTCATGCTCATTTGCAGTTTTCTGAACCTCCGGAGCCAATAAATTGTATCTCAAATATGCAAATTGGGCTACTCTGTTAAATAACCAGAATGCAGATGTAGGAGAATAAGTTGTCATATTTCCGTTCCCATGTGCAAAACAATTTGGCACTCTAATACCGCTCGAATAGACAGGTGTCAAACAAGAAAGTGCAGCATCATCTACTCCAAACCATAAAATTCCGCCTATTTCATCTGGAAGCCAGCTCCTTGCCTGCCCAAGTAACCAAAAACCAGTCTGCTGGGTTGCAATAGCTCTTTCGTTTGTATACTCCAGCTCCCCTACCTTAAAATACATTGGACGCCATCTGTATGGAAGTTCAAAA
This sequence comes from uncultured Bacteroidales bacterium, assembly GCA_937906795.1. Classification (GTDB taxonomy): domain Bacteria; phylum Bacteroidota; class Bacteroidia; order Bacteroidales; family UBA932; genus Egerieousia. The sequence continues at coordinate 6,013 of CALCUQ010000266.1, forward strand.
CCACCTGCTCCAATATCTTTTCTCATATCAAGTGGGGTATCTTCATAGTGATCTCTCATTACATCTGCAACCTCTTTTACAGTTACTTTGTGGGCAGGTTTTATATATAGAGGCATTTTGTTGGCAGGGTTTGCACCGCTTGCAAAATCAAAGTAGTCCATTGCTGGCTTCTCTCCTATCATTCCTCCGCCAAGGATATTGAATGCAGCCCATACACGTGCCTCACAGGCTCTAAGTGCGCTGAAATCTGCTGGGGCATATGTATCGCAGAAACTGAAATCCTCATCTGTTCCTTCATATAGGCCGGCCTCC
>CALCUQ010000267.1 GCA_937906795.1 uncultured Bacteroidales bacterium
GCCAGGGCAGTATTTACGTTGCCGAACGGTGCGCTGACCTGCACCCCGGCGACAAACGGTCTGATTACATCAATACATTCGCGGGCGATGGCAATACCTTCTGCCTTTTGAGCATCTTTGTATTTTTTTTCTCCAAACTGGTGGGCTACTCTAATTGTAGCAGCTACACCCACTCCATTTGCGGCCATAAATGAGAATGTGGTAATGGTTAGTGCAATCTGGTTTGCAGCCATTGCATCCTGACCAAACCATCCAACCATAATTCCACTTATGTTAAATGCACTGACTTCTACAAGTGCCTGCAACGAAATTGGGATAGATGTCTTAAGCACCTCAAGGAATTTGCTTTTGGAGAATGAGTGTCTGTTTATAAGCTTTATATATCCTTTGTATGGATTGATACTGAATATCAGGATTACAAATACAAACAGCATAAGAACTCTGCTAATTAGAGTTGCATATGCGGCACCGGCAACTCCAAGGGGCGGAAATCCAAATTTTCCATAAATCAAAATCCAGTTTAGTCCTATATTTAGGATATTGCAGAAAACAGTTATATACATTACGTGTTTTGTAATGCCAATTCCCTCTGCAAAATTTCTTATTGCAAAGAACAATACAAGAGGAATCAAAGAGATTACAGATATGGTATAATATGTTTTTGCGTAGGGGAGTATTTGTGGATCTTGTCCCATATAATCCATTAGAGGAGTGGCAAACGTTGCCATCAATATAAAAATGCATAGCAGAGAGTCCAATACAAAAGCGTTGGCAAAATAATCTGCAACATTTTTATGGTTGCCTCTTCCATAATTATGTCCTACATGAGGCACAAGACCTTGGGTAAAACAAGTAAAAAACACAAGTAAGATAGCAAAGATGTTGTTTGCAAAACCTACTCCTGCAAATTGTGTGGTACCAAGGTGTCCAACCATTATGTTGTCTGCAAACTGGACAATCATTTGACCTGTTTGTGTAATTATAACAGGAACAGCCAGGTTGAGATTTCTTTTATAGAAAGGAATGTATGATTTAAAATTCATAAATTGCCAAATTGGGTTGCAAAGGTACTCTTTTTTTGCTAATTTAGCAGATTGAAATTTAAACTTTAATTTTATGGAAAATAACTATTTGGATATAGCAAAACAATGGCTTGGTGCAGATTATGATGAGCAAACCAGAAAAGAGGTTCAGAACCTTATTGATAACGATCCTAAAGAGCTTGAAGAGAGCTTCTACAGAATGTTGGAATTTGGTACTGGCGGTTTGCGTGGTATTATGGGTGTTGGTACTAACAGAATGAACAAATATACTGTTGGTATGGCTACTCAGGGTGTTGCAAACTATTTGAAACAAAATTTTAAAGACCTACCTCAAATTTCGGTTGCAGTTTCATTTGACAGCAGAAATAACAGTGCAGATTTTGCACAGATTACAGCTAACGTTTTCGCAGCAAATGGAATTAAAGTTTATTTGTTTGATTCACTACGTCCTGTTCCAGAGTTAAGTTACTCTATCAGACATTTCAAATGCCAGGGTGGTGTAATGGTTACAGCTTCTCACAATCCAAAAGAGTATAATGGATACAAAGCTTATTGGGAGGATGGTGCTCAAGTTACAGCTCCTCATGATACTAACATTATAGCTGAGGTTAGAAAAATCACTTCTCCATCGCAAGTTAAGTTTACAGGAGGAGAGGAGAATATCCAAATGGTTGGCGCAGATGTAGATGCTTGTTATTTGAATGATATCTCTACTTTATTGTTGTCTCCAGAGTCTGTAAAGAATCATGCAGACCTTAAGATGGTTTATACACCTCTTCACGGTACAGGTATTACATTGGTGCCTAAGATTCTTGCAAAAATGGGATTCAACAATGTTTCTTTGGTAGAGGAGCAATTGGTTAGCGACGGTAATTTCCCTACAGTAAAATCTCCAAATCCTGAGGAGAACTCAGCATTGGAAATGGCAGTTGCTTTGGCAGAGAAAGTTGGAGCAGACCTTGTTATGGCTACAGACCCAGATGCAGACAGAGTAGGTATTGCTGTAAGAGACAATGAGGGCAAAATCACTTTATTGAATGGTAACCAGACAGCTTCATTGCTTTCTTATTATTTGCTTAGAAGATGGAAAGAGCTGGGCAAGCTTAATGAGAATACCTATATGGTTAAAACTATTGTAACTACTGAACTTTTGGCAGCAATGGCAAAAGCATACGGAGTTAAAATGTACAATGTTTTAACCGGATTCAAATATATTGCATCTGTAATTAGAGAGAATGAGGGTAAAGCTACTTTCATTGGTGGTGGTGAGGAGAGCTATGGTTACAATGCTGGTGAGTTTGTAAGAGACAAAGATGCAGTTGTTGCATGTGCTTTAGTTGCAGAGTGTGCAGCATGGTGTGCAGACCAAGGCAAGACACTTTATCAATTGTTACAGGATATTTATGCAGAGTTTGGTGAGTATAAAGAGTCTTTATTGTCACTAACCAAGAAAGGTAAAGCAGGTTTGGAAGAGATTGCTCAAATGATGGTTGATTACAGAGAAAATCCTCCAAAAGAGATTGGCGGATCTCCAGTTGTTAAAATTATTGATTACAACAAACCAGAGGAAACAGGTCTTCCAAAATCAAATGTGCTTCAATTCTATACAGAAGATGGTTCTGTAGTCTCTATCAGACCAAGTGGTACCGAGCCTAAGATTAAATTCTATTTTGGAGTTCATGGACAAGGTTGTGATGCAAAAGTTGCAGCTTTAAGAAAAGAATTTGAAAAATAATTTCTTGTGAGCATGATCAAATCAAATAATATGTACAAGAGGGTGTGTTTAATGTGCACCCTTTTGTTTTTTTCTACAATATCTGTTTATTCTCAGAGCAATAACACTGCAAGAATAAATAAACAGGTAGATTCTGTTATGAGAAAACTCTCTACAAGAGAAAAAATTGCACAGCTTATTATTGTAGAGTTTGGTTCAAATGACAGTAAAAAGAAACAGGCAATAACTAATAAACTTGTAAAGAAAGAGAAGGTAGGCGGCCTTATTCCAATGAATGATGTTCTTATTCCTGCAATGAAAAGGATGAACGAACTCAATAGTATGGCCCAGATTCCTATGCTTATAACAATAGATGCAGAGTGGGGTGCCAATATGAGGTATAAAAAAGAGATCCCACCATTTCCAAGACAAATGCAGTTAGGGGCACTAAGCAGTGATTCTCTTGTGTATAGGCTGGGTTATCTTATTGGGAAAGAGTGCCTTTCTTTAAAAATGCAGGTGAATTATACTCCCGATGTAGATATTAACAATAATCCTTTAAACCCTGCAATAAACACAAGATCATTTGGAGAGGATAAGCATAAGGTTGCACAATACGGAATTGCTCTAATGAAAGGAATGAAGGATGCTGGAGTAGCGGGCAGTGCAAAGCATTTTCCCGGACATGGTGATACGGATGTAGATTCCCATTTGGCACTTCCAAAACTTCCTTTTGATTATACAAGATTGGATACATTGGAAATGTACCCTTTCAGAGAGATGATAAAAGCCGGTGTGGATATGGTAATGGTAGCACATCTTAACATTCCAGCATTGGATCCGTCGGGAACACCTGCATCAATATCAAAAAAAATTGTTACTGATTTATTGAGAAATAAATTGGGCTTTAAGGGTATTATTTGCACTGATGCACTTAATATGGATGGGGTTGCAAAAGAGAGTGGCCTTGCCAAAAAGGATATCCCTCTTGCAGCCTACAAAGCTGGTGCAGATATTTTACTTATGCCGGAAGATGTGGAGAATTCCATCTCTGTAATTGAGAATGCATTGAAAAGAGGTGAGATCTCTATTGCGGGTCTTAATGACAGAGTGAGAAAGATACTTTCTTTAAAGGCAAGACTTGGCCTGTTCAACAAGAGTTATTCTCCATATGTGAATATAGACGGGTTGGAAGAGAGACTTGTTGTAAAGGAGAATTTGGATCTGATGCAGCAGATTGCAAAAAACAGTATGACAGTTTTGTTCAACGACAATTCAGAGGGTTTTGGACTTCCTGTAACAGTGGAGAATAAAAAAGTTGCAATCTTTGGTTATAAAGGGGCTGCTTTATGTAGAGAGTTTGCAATGGTTGCAAAAAAATATGCTGCTGTTGATACTTTGATTCTGGATACTGATGCAACTCTTACAGATATCAAGCAGGCAAGAAACCGTCTTAGAGAATATGATTTGGTGATTACAGTGTTCAATGACACAGACCCAAGACCTCACAAACAATTTGCAGTAAATAGAGAGGAGATAGATTTTATTACACATTGGGCAAAAGAACAACCAATGATTGCTGTTTATATGGGATCTCCTTATGCATTGACAAGAATTCCATACTATAAAAACTTTACAGCTTTTGTATTAGGGTATTCAAATAATGTAGCCAATAATTTTGCTGCAGCTCAAGTTGTGTTTGGTGGAGTTCCTGCAATTGGAGTGTTGCCTGTTTCTGCTGCAGACTTTAAGGTTGGACATTCAATTACAATAAGTGAAAGATTTAGGGAAGAATATTTTAATTTTATTGGTTCAAAGGAGGATAGCCTGCTTAATGAAACAAAAAAATTGGGACAGAAAACTTCATCATATCTTACTGTAATTCCTCAGATTTGTGAAATGGTGGCAAGTGGAAGAATCAGTTATGATGAGGTTAAAAAAGATTTGGAGTCTGAATTAGCACCAGATAATCTGTTTAATCTTCAACTTTTACTGGATGAAACCAAACGCTATAGCACTGTAAAAAGCAGAGCAGAGAGTATGTTCAGATTGTTGGGGATGACCAATACAAAATTTGAGGCAGATATGCTAATAACAACTCAAGGTGATTTGGGCAAATTTATATTTATGGTAAATAATGGAGGCAAATACGAGGGGAAACAGGTTTTATCACCAAAAGCAGCCCAAATGATGAAAGGATTGATGCAATTTTAAAATATAAAGGTGGGGAATATATAAAAATAAAGAGAGTGACTTTTTGTGTCACTCTCTTATATTTTTATTGTATGTTAAACAGTATTATTTCTTAAAGAAATATGCTACAATATTCACAATTATATAGCTTGCAAAAATTGATACCACCCATATACTCCAATTAAGCGAGCAAATTAGAACTGTAATTCCAAG
>CALCUQ010000268.1 GCA_937906795.1 uncultured Bacteroidales bacterium
CATTTCAAGTTGTCTTGCAAGTTCCATACAATCTGCCATTCTTCCTTCACCGCAGTTGTATGATGCAAGTGTGATTCTTACAAGATCTGTTGAATCTATCCCCATTTTCTGATACATCTTTTGCAATCTGGCAAGGTGCATAATACCGGCCTTTATGTTTGACTCTGGTTCATATATATTCTCAATGCCAAATTTGTCTGCAACCTCCTGCTTAATCTGCATCAGTCCAATTGCCCCTTTATGAGACATAAGTCCAAGTTTGAATTTTGATTCCTGATACATTAAAGATGTAATGAGTTTCCAGTCCCAGCCAACAATATGGGCATATTTCTTTACATATTCATCATATGGTGATATAATCTTGTTGGAAATTGTTCTGGCCAAAGTTCCTTTTACCCTGTATTTTCTAAAATAATCGTCGCTCAGCTGTTTATATTCATCGGAGTGTTTATAGTGTACAAACCAGGAATTGAGACCTTGTATAATGCTGAAATTCTCTTTTGTAACAACACAAACATCGTCGTAATCATTTATCGGGATACTGGAAATTACTATATCTGAGAAAATGTTGGGGACAGTATCTTTTTTTGCATTGACCACAAGCATGTCAATATCACCTCTGCAAAGCTCATTCCATTGTGCCATAGGGCTATTGCTTGCCGGGGCAATTTTAATGGTGCATTGTTTGTCAAATGCAAACTTTTGCAATAGAGCAAATAGATAACCCATTGAATGACCTTTGGTTCCAAGAGAATTCTCAAGCATGAGAGAGCATGTTAAGGTGTCTCCCGATAACACTACTGATTTTGGAGTACTATATCTTTTATCCTCCCAGTTAGGAAGAAGAAAAAATAAAAAGGCTACAGTAAATGCTACAGAATATTGGAAATATTTATTTCTCCAAAATTTCTTCATTCAAAGCTATTTTATGTAGAATGGCCAGAAAATACCCAACTTAAGAGCTTTCTGAGGTTTGATATATCTGTATGCAGAGAAGTAATCTCCGTTAGGCCACCCTTGTCCAGCGTTGATATATTTTACATAAATACATGCTCTTTTCCATTGCAGATTTACAAATATATCAATGTTAGGGCTTCCTCCAATCTTCTCATCCCTCTGATTATAAAACATTCCAAGAGCAGGATTGTATCCAGGGGCATAGTACTTGGTTGCAAATATTGCATTGGCACCCAATTGGACATTAAGTACATTTTTAACCAGATAGAACTGAAGATAATACCTTAAATCCAATGAAAGTTTAGGAAGTGGCATTACATGCTGGTCAGATGAGTGTTGGAACAGAACCTTATTGTCAAAATGGAATTTCCACAATCTGAAATCTTTTCTAAGGTATGCAGTAATTACACTCATTGTAGAGGTGTTCTGTGTGGCATTAGCCAAACTGTCCAGATATACATTGTTATTAAGCAATGAATAACCAAAAAATACCTCAAATTTTGCGTCGGGAATCTCAAATTTTGCCTCAACTTTTGTTTCGGTTGTCTTCTCAAAATCATTATCCCACCAATAGTGGTTTGAGTAAAGGTGATTGTAAAAATATCCGGGTCTTTTGTTTGATATGGTCAAACCGGCAGTAAGATGGATACCCTGTTTAAGTTTTTTAGGATAAGATGAAAATCTTATATTTCCTTTAACCATAAGATCATTCTGGGTATATCCCATAAAATCATACCTTGCCATAGCATTCCATCCAAAATACTTCTTGAGCATACCTTTTGCCCCAAAATACATATACAGATTGTTGTATTTTGTAGTTGTATTTCCAGTTATGAAATGTTGTGGCTCAAAACCAAAATAGGAGATATGCTGATGTCCTATTCCTGCATCAAGTTTTGAAATTATGGAATTTCTCTTCCAAGGCTGCAGGCTTATGAAAACCCTGTTTTCTATCTGGAACACCCTGTTGGAGTCTGTACTTTCTGTTGGATTTATGTAGAACTGATTATTGTATAGAGCCCTTGCAAGTGAGTCGTTCAGGTCTATGTTATCTACATATTTCTTGGAGAAAATAGACAAATCAAGACAGTGGCCTATAAAAGCCCTTGTTCCGTCTGTGTTTTTTAGAGAGTCTACAAGGGTAGAGTCTTTTTGCCTGTTTTTGAAATTGAAACTATATGAGTGGGTAAGGAACACTGTGTTTCTTCTGAGTATGTTTCCTGCAGAGTTATTAAGCACAACAGGGATTGTTTTGGCATCTACAAGAGTGTCGAGTACCCATGTTGGGTCTGTAATACCTCCGTTCTCATTCCTTTTTACTTTATTGAATATATACCCTCCCTGAGCAACATATTTTTTACCAATATAGTTGCCTGTAAATGCAAATGTCCTGTTGTCTGTAGATTCGTTGGTAAGGAACCCTTCTGCTCCATATCTCTGGTAAAGTACGCTTGCATTAAAAGAAGGGGTAAGATTCTGTGTATGCAGGAATTTTACATTGTTTTCTGCTTTTTGTTTGTTTGCAAACAATGTTCCCCAATATGCCAATTCTGTGTACGGAGTTTTTGTATTGTAGAACGGCATATTCTCTGGTGTATAAGAGTATGGAAGATATACTTCCCAGAATGGGAATTCTTCTAGCTTTTCTCTTTTAAAGTAGTTGTGGTACTGCATTGCACCTCCGGCAACTCCTACATAATTGGCACCGGCATCTTCTCTTTGATACGGAAGTTCTGTATAATGATAGTTGAAAGTTGTGTCCAGAGGTATAAGGGTCTGGTCATTGAAATACTTGTCAGCTTTCCATATAAAGATCCTTTTGTTTTTTATGCTGTCATCAAACAAGTATGTGTTCAGAACTCGTGGTGTATGCCTTATGACACTATCTACATAAGCCCTTATACTGTCTCTTCGCATTCTTTTGAGCTCCTTTTTTGTGTAGATTTTTGGAGGGAATGCAAGGTCTTGCAAGTTTAATGAATCAAGAGGGATGAGTGTATAGCCACTTTCAACCCATAATGAGTCGTACATCTGGGCAATAAGTTCCTCTTCTCCCTGAATCTTAAGTTCTATCAGTTTGGCCAGGTCTAATGAATCAGGCCTGGTATATGCTGTAGTGTCACTTTTTATGGTGGCAGTAGAATCTATATTCTGTGCATTTGAGCCTACAGGTAAAAATACAACAAGCATTACAACATATAGAATGTTGAATATGAGCTTATTTAAGTTTTTGTTAAATCTTTTTTTCTGCATACAGGCGGCAAATGTACAAAAATTATGCAAATTTATTTTTCGTTATACTCTTTTATTTCCCTTATAATATTGTTTATCAATCCCATTTTAAGGTCATACAGCTCATCAGAAATATCCACCTTGTAGTAGTGAGGATTTATCAGACGTCTTTCTGTTTCATTCAAGCTTGCAAGATTGGAAAGATAATATTCTCTTTTTAACGGAATAGGGCAATCTTTATAAAGTATTTCTCCATCCTTTATTACTTGCTCCTGCAGCACTTTCCAACCATAACTTCCTGCTGCAAAAGTTTTTGATTGGGTTTCATCAAATTCACTCTGAATAGGAAGCTCAGCGCAGCTTTCAATTCTTTTACAGGTGTCATCACCTCTAAGGCATGTTATATCTGCTTTAAACTTGCCGTTTTGAATAATTCTGTAAGTAACCTGGAATCCAGGGTTTATAAGTTTGATTTTATCTTCTGACCTTTTGATTACAGGTGTGTCATCAATCTGAACAAGTTTATAAACATTTCCAAAGCAAGGGTTATGTTTGCTTGTAGCAATAGCATCTCCAACACCATAAGCATCAATTTTTGCATCCTGTCTTTCTACATCTGTAATCAGATACTCATCCAAAGCATTTGTGGCAAAAATTTTACAGTTTGTAAGACCTGCTTTATCCAGCATATCTCTGCATTTTCTAGAAAGATACGCCAGATCACCACTGTCGAGTCTTATTCCAAAACCATATGGATAGTCATTGTTGATACCACACTCTTTATATGCTGTAATTGCATTTTTTACACCGCATTTTAATGTGTCATATGTGTCTACCAGTAATATCAGAGGTTCGTTCCTGTGGGTGTTGATATATGCTTTGAAAGCCTCCAGCTCACCTTTTATGGTTGATCCAAATGCTGATATATAACTGTGCGCCATTGTACCTGTGCTCAAATTGCCAAAAAGGACACTCGTAAGGACATTGGATGTATTTGCACACCCGCCAATACATGCTGCTTTAGCTCCATATGCAGCAGCCCAAGGGCCGTGGGCACGTCTGGATCCAAACTCACTTACAGGTTTGGTCGTACTTCTGGTAACGCGGCTTGCTTTGGTGGCAACAGCCATCTGATGGTTCATAATGCATAAAAGGGGTGTCTCCAGAATCTGAGCTTCAATCAATGGAGCCTCAATTGTTATAATAGGTTGGGTGGGAAAAGCAATTTCACCCTCTTTCATTGCATATACGTTGCCGGTAAATTTAATGTTTGCTATATATTTTCTGAACTCTTTGTACTCTTGGCCGGGTAAAAATTTTTCAAAAAAAGATTCATCCTCGTTGCCAAGGTTTCTGATCATTTCAACAATTTCTGATATTCCACTTACAACAGCCCAATTGTTTTTGTCTGGGGCTTGCCTGAAAAACAGGTTGAAAACAGCACGTTTCTTGCTCATTCCCAAATCAAAAAAAGATTTGCCCATTGTATACTGGTACTTGTCTGAGCAATAACTTATGTTAATCATTGTTTTTTTAGTTTATAGTTATATCACAATAGATACAAAGGTACATTATTTTTTAGTAGATTTGCATACAAAATCTTTAAAAGATATAATATGAAGCAAATAGAACAACTTTTTGAGCAATACACAAGGCAAAAGCCAACACAGATTTATGAGTTGCCATCCAGTGGAAGCAACAGGAGATATTTTAGGGTATCGGGAGAGGGAATTTCTCTTATTGGAGCAAAAGGAACTTCTGTGGAAGAGAATATTGCATTTATGGAAATTGCCAAGCATTTTAAATTAAGAGGCTTGCCTGTTCCACAAGTTCTATGTGCAAGTGCTGATAATGTTTTTTATTTGCAGGAGGATTTGGGAGATCAGACCTTATTCAACACCGTATCGTCAGGTAGAGAATCTGGAAATTATTCTGCTAGTGAAAAGGCTTTGCTTAAAAAAACCATAGCGATGCTTCCAAAGTTGCAGTTTGAGGGGGGGAAAGGATTGGATTACAATATCTGTTTCCCTCAACCGGAGTTTGATGAGAGAAATATATGGTTTGATTTCAATTATTTCAAATATTGTTTCTTAAAGACAACAGGGATTGAGTTCAGTGAAATCAGGCTTCACGACGATATGTCAAAGATGGCTGTAGATTTGCTGGATGGGGAGAATGAGGAGACTTTTATGTACAGAGATTTTCAGGCAAGAAATGTAATGCTTGTAAATGACCAGCCATATTTTATTGATTTTCAGGGAGGCAGAAAAGGGCCGTTTTATTATGACCTTGCATCTTTTGTATGGCAGGCAAAGGCAAATTATTCTTCTGAATTAAAAGATGAGTTGATTGAAACATATAAGGAGTCTTTAAAGAAATATATAAATGTTCCCGACAAAGTGTTCAACAAAAAATTGAGACTGTTTGTGCTTTTCCGTACAATGCAAGTTCTGGGAGCGTATGGTTTCAGAGGATATTTTGAGAAAAAACCTCATTTCTTGCAAAGTGTTCCATTTGCAATTGACAATTTGAGAAAACTTATTGTAGAGCCGTTTACAGAGTATCCGTATGTACAGGAGATTCTTACCCAGCTTACTCAAATGAGACAGTTCTCAGATTTGAGAGTTGAGAAAAAATTGGAAGTGAGAATTTTCAGTTTCTCATACAAGAAGGGAATACCTACAGACGATAGTGGCAACGGTGGTGGATATGTTTTTGATTGCAGGGCAATTGACAACCCGGGAAAATATGACCATTTCAAACATTTTACAGGGTTGGATAAAGAGGTTATCAAGTACCTGGAGGATGATGGTGGTGTAACCAGATTCCTTTCTAATGTGTATGAATTGGCAGATGCTCATGTGAAACGTTATATGGAGCGTAAGTTTACAAATCTTATGTTCTGTTTTGGTTGTACAGGGGGGCAGCACAGATCTGTTTACTGTGCGCAGCACTTGGCTGAGTATCTTGCAAAAAGATACAATATTACAATAAAACTGTATCATAGGGAGCAGGGTATAGAGCAGGAATTCTAAAGGATAGCAAATGAAAGCAATGATTTTTGCGGCGGGGGTAGGATCGCGTCTCAAACCAATAACAGATACTCTACCAAAGGCACTTGTGCCAATTTGTGGGGAGCCTTTGCTTAAACATCTGGTAGATAAGTTAAAAAGGAGCGGATATTCTGATTTGGTAATAAATGTTCATCATTTTGCCCAAAAAATAAGGGATTATGTTTTGCAGGAGGATAATTTTGGTGTAAATGTATCCTTCTCCGACGAAACTGATTTACTTAGAAACACTGGTGGGGCAATCAGGCATGCAAAAGAATATCTTAGTGGAAATGAGCCTTTTCTGGTTCATAATGTTGATATTCTTTCAAATCTTGATTTTGATGATTTTTATGATTATCACATGTCTGCCTCTATTTCTGTAGATACTCCTTTGGCTACTATTCTTGTAAGTGAGAGGAAAACAACCAGGTATTTTTTATTTGATTGTGCAAATAATCTTGTGGCGTGGATGAACCTTAGTACCGGGGAGGTAAAGTCTCCTTATGAGCATTTGAGAAGGGTGGCGGATGTTGTGGTTGATGATCCTGCACAAGGGGCGAGTGTTACAGATGTAGGCAAGCTTGAAAACAAGTCTTTGTTTGATTATAAGGAGTTCTTGAATAAGCATAAACTTAAAATGTATGCGTTTGCGGGAATTCATATAATGAGTCCGTATATTTTGTCTCTTATGGAGGGTTATCCTCAGAGGTTTTCTATTGTTGATTTCTATTTGGATATGGCTGACAAATACAACATAAAGGGTTATGTTGCACATGACCTTAAGTTTGTTGATGTTGGCAAGATGGACAGTATTGCTTTAGCTGAATCTTTTGTAAAAAATAATATCTAATATCTAATATCTAATATTAATGCAAAGGTAATCCTTAAAAAGAGCCACCAGTTTGCTATGCAAACCGGTCCCCCACGTCTGC
>CALCUQ010000269.1 GCA_937906795.1 uncultured Bacteroidales bacterium
CGGCTCAACGTATGTCTTTATTGCGGATTTGCGCTCATTGTGCCTGCGCGAATACTCTATAAGGCTGTTTATATATTTTGACTCCTCAAACGGCACCTCCCCGATTGTAAGATGAAAGACAAGGTCTGAATCGAGATACACTTTATACTCATTTACAGCAAGTTTCGCATGGGTCCCCTCCATCTTGTCTACGGCATCAATCGCCACATAAAAATATTGGGGCACCTTTATGGCTGCATTTGCATCCTTCGGACGCTGGATGCGGAATGTACGCGGTGCTCCAAAAACATTCACATATCCGTAAAAGTCAACTCTGTTGAGTACCGGTGCAAGATGGTCTGTTGCCTCCACATAACCACGCTCAAGTACACTCAAAGGAAGATTGTTTTCATTCCTTATCTCAAAATGCAAGTGAGGGCCACCCGAAGAGCCTGTATTTCCGGCATAGGCCACAAGTTCTCCCTTTTCTACAGGAAAATCCTCTGGCGAGAACTCAAGATCTATCCTAAAGCTCTCCTTCTCATATTGTTTGTCCACCAGATATTTCTGAATATGCTCCGCATACTTCTGCAAATGGCCATAAACCGACACATAGCCGTTCGGATGGGTTATATATAGTGCATTTCCATAACCGGTTGGAGATACTGTGATTTTTGATATATATCCCCTCTCAGTTGCATATATCGGAGCACCTGACACTCCTCCTACTCTAAAATCAATACCGCTGTGAAAATGGTTGCCCCTCAACTCCCCATAATCTCCCGACAGACTCATAGGCACCTCAAGCGGATACCTGAATACAACGCTGCTCTCAACAGCCTCCCTGCCGGCCATCTTCAAATCTTTCTGTTGTGCAAACAGAGAACTTTCAAATACAACCGTACTGATTATAAATAAAACAAAAGGGAGCAGCCATTCAGCCACTCTCTTTTGTGCAGTTACATTACTGTATCTATTTTTCATCTGTAATAAAATCATTTAAAACGGCATTATATGCTCTACTAACTGAACATCTTCTTTATCCTGTCAAAGAAGTTTTTGTCATCAGTATTCGGCTTTGGTGAGAAATTGGCAGAATCCTTGAGTTTTTCAACAAGTTTCCTCTCATCGGAAGTGGTACTCTTTGGAATCCATACCTGCACATAAACAAGCAGGTCTCCTGAACCATAACCATTAATATCAGGAATACCTTTTCCTCTCAATCTCAACATCTTGCCAGATTGTGTACCAGGCTCGATCTTTATCTTCAGTTTGCCGTC
>CALCUQ010000270.1 GCA_937906795.1 uncultured Bacteroidales bacterium
TTCCTATTAGTAGTTTCTTTGCTACTTTCAATTATGCCTGCAAAGGCTGATGAGGGCATGTGGATGCTTCCGCTATTGGAGAAGCTTAATGCGAAAAAAATGCAGGAGTTAGGTTGCAAACTTACTCCTGAAGAGATCTACAGCATAAACAATTCAAGCTTGAAGGATGCCATTGTTCACTTTGGTGGCGGATGTACAGCAGAAATTGTGTCGGACAAAGGTCTTCTTTTCACAAACCATCACTGCGGATACAGCTCAATCCAGAAATTGAGCAGCGTTGAGCACGATTACCTTAATGACGGTTACTGGGCAATGAACCTTAATGAGGAGCTTCCTGCTAAGGGCCTTACAGTAACATTTGTAGATAAATTTGTTGATGTTACCGACAGAATCAACAAGGCAATTGCAAAGGGAAAGACCGACGAGGAGAAGGGCAAAGCATACGAGGCCGAGGTAAATAAAATTGTAGAGGAGGCAACAAAACATGACAAGACTCTTGATGCTGAGGTTACAAGTTTCTACAACAGCAACGCATATTATGTGATTACCACCAGAACTTTCAAGGATATCCGTTTTGTGGGCGCTCCGCCTTCATCAATCGGCAAATTCGGTGCTGATACCGACAACTGGATCTGGCCAAGACACACAGGAGACTTCTCTGTTTTCAAAATCTATGCCGACAAGAACAACAACCCTGCAGAGTACTCAGAGGAGAACGTGCCTTACACTCCAAAACAATCTTTGAAAATCTCTTTGAAGGGCTTTGATAAGGGCGACTATACCATGATCATAGGCTTCCCTGGCAGAACAACAAGATTCATGTTGAGCGAAGAGGCCAAAGAGACTCAGAACATCAACAATGCCATCAGTATCTTTGCAAGAGGTGTAAAACAGGACATCTGGACGGAGGATATGCAGGCAGACCAGAAGGTTAGAATCCAATACTCAAACAAATACGCCAGCTCTTCAAACGGATGGAAGAAATGGATGGGTATGAATGAGACCTTTGACAAATTGAACATTGTGGAGCGCAGGGCTGCCGAGGAGAAGGAGTTCAACCAGTGGGTTAATGCAAACAAGAAGCGCGCTGCAAAATATGGCAGTGTCGTTGACGACATCAACAACGAGGTCAAAGGAAGAGCTGAATACTTCTACGTTTACAGATACATCAATGAGACAGTCTCTGCAGTAGAACTTGTAAAGGCAAGTTCAATGAGACGCCCTGGCCAGATTGAGGCATTCTTCAAAGATTACTCAGTTGAGACCGACAGAAAATTGGCCAAAGCAATGTATAAGATCTACAAAGAGAAGGTTGATCCTAAATACCACCCTGCCTTCTACGAAAGAATTGACAAGGAGTTCGGTGGAGACATTGATGCTTTTGTAGACAACCTTTTTGACAATTCAGTATTTGCTTCACAGGAGAAATATGAAAAGGCCAAGGCTGAGGGTTACGACATGCAGAAAGACCCTGCAACCCAAATAAGAAAAGAGATCTATGCAATTGCACAGGTAATCATGCCGGAAGTTATGGGCTCAAACCACAAGGTTGCCGAGTTGAAACAACTTTATATTGAGGGAGTCCTTGAGATGCAGGGCGACAATGCCATGTATCCTGATGCAAACTCCACAATGCGTTTGACTTATGGCCAGGTTCTCCCATACTCACCAAGGGATGCCGTCCAATATGACTTTGTAA
>CALCUQ010000271.1 GCA_937906795.1 uncultured Bacteroidales bacterium
AAGGGTGGAGTGGCAATTATTGCCGGTGGAACAGGCAACCCATTCTTTACAACAGATTCTGCTTCTGCCCTAAGAGCTTGTGAAATAGAGGCAGATGCCCTTTTGAAAGGTACAAGAGTAGATGGAGTATATACTGCAGATCCTGAAAAAGATCCAACTGCAACAAAATATGCTACACTAACTTTTGACAAAGCATTGGCAGATAACCTTAGAATTATGGATCAGACTGCGTTTGCATTGTGTAAAGAGAATAATATGCCTATTATTGTGTTTGATATGAACAAACCGGGCAATCTTTACAACCTTATTAAAGGAGAAAACGTAGGAACAATTGTAACCAAGTAATTAGAAAACTTTAAAATAATAAGATATATGGAAATTAGTGTTTCTAAAGAGTGTATTGCACACGCTAAAGATAAAATGCAAAAAGCTATTGCGCATTTGGAGGATCAGTTAAGAAACTTTAGAGCCGGAAAAGCAAATCCTGGTATTTTTCAAAGTGTACTTGTAGATTATTATGGAACTCCAACTCCTGTTCCTCAAGTTGCAAGTGTTACTACTCCAGACGCTAAAACTATTTTGATTCAACCATGGGAGAAAAAATTGATTCCTGCAATTGAGAAAGCAATTTTAGACTCTAATATTGGTTATACCCCTGCAAATAATGGTGAGCAGATTAGAATTAATGTTCCTGCATTAACTGAGGAGAGAAGAAAAGAGTTGGTAAAACAAGCTAAGACAGAGGGTGAGAATGCTAAAGTAAGTATCAGAACTGCAAGAAGAGAGGTTGTTGATGCGCATAAGAAATATCAGAAAGAGGGTTTGCCTGAGGATGTATGTAAAGATGCAGAGGCAACTATCCAAAAAGAGACTGATGCATTCAACAAAAAAGTTGATGAGATTATTGCAGCTAAAGAGAAAGAGATTATGACAGTTTAATCCCAATTCTCAGATGCAAAATATTCAAGGCCGGGTCAAAAGTATTTGATCCGGTTTTTTTGAATTGCCAATAAATGGGTACTTTTGTGCACAAAGAAGTTTTATATGATAGTATGTATAGCGGAGAAGCCTTCTGTAGCAAGAGATATAGCAGAGGTATTGGGGGCAAAGACCAAAAGAGATGGATATATTGAGGGGAACGGGTATCAGGTAACCTGGACCTTTGGCCACTTGTGCACTTTAAAGGAGCCACATGACTATACTCCACAATGGAAGGGGTGGGATATATATAAGCTTCCAATGATACCCCCAAGGTTTGGCATAAAACTCATAGAGAATGCAACATATAAAAAACAGTTTGCAATTATAGAGTCACTGATGCAGAATGCAACAGAGATTGTAAATTGTGGTGATGCCGGCCAGGAGGGTGAGTTGATCCAAAGATGGGTT
>CALCUQ010000272.1 GCA_937906795.1 uncultured Bacteroidales bacterium
GGTTGTTGAGCATCTTAGCAAGTCTTTGCAACCTGCGTTAAACAGAGAGCTTAAGTGGAAGAACAACAGGCCGTTTGCCAATGATGTTCCAAAAAATGTAATTGATGCAGTTATGAGACATGCACGCAGATGGAGCGATAGATACAGGAATATGAAGAGTTGGAAGGCATCTGACGAGCAAATAGCCAAGGCTTTTGACACTCCTGTAAAAATGAGGGTATTTGCGTGGAATGAAAAGAATTATGTAGATACCACAATGACTCCTAATGATTCTATAAAGTATTATAAATCATTCCTGAGGGCTGCAATGATTGCTCTTGAGCCTGGAACAGGATATTGCAGAGCGTATGTTGGAAGTGGCAATTACAGATATTTCAAATATGATCAGGTTAGCCAGGGACAAAGGCAGGTAGGATCAACATTCAAACCTTTCCTATATTCTTTGGCAATGCAGAACGGCTATACTCCTTGTGATAAAGTAGTGAATGTTCCTCAGACATTTGTGGTGGGTGATAAAGTATGGACTCCAAGAAGTACAGACAAACCAGAATGGATTGGAACAACTGTTACCCTAAAATGGGGACTTGCAAAGAGCAGTAACAACATTTCTGCATATCTGATGAAACAGTTTGGACCTCAAGCATTGGTTGATATGGCACATACTCTTGGAATAAAGACACATTTGGATGCTGTAGAGAGTTTGTGTGTTGGGTCGGCAGATATTCCTGTATATCAGATGGTATCTGCGTTTAACACATTCCCTGGAAAAGGAGTGTATGCAGATCCTATATATGTTACCAGAATTGAAGACAAAAACGGCAATGTACTTGCTACATTCAGTCCAAGAAAGAGAGAAGCTATTAATGAGCATACTGCTTATCTTATGGTTAACCTTATGAAAGGTGTCGTAAACGGAGGTACAGGTATCAGGGCACGTGTATTATATGTTAAAGAGGGAGAAATGGCTGGTAAGACAGGTACAACAAATGAAAATGCAGATGGCTGGTTTATTGGCTATCTTCCAAAACTTACAGCCGGTGTATGGGTAGGAGCAGAAGACAGACAAGTGCATTTCAATACCACAGCAATGGGTGGAGGATCCAATACAGCACTTCCTATTTGGGGTATATTTATGAAGAAAGTGCTTGAAGATGAGACACTGGGAGTAACCAAGTATGATAAGTTTATACCACCACAAGGCTTTAAGTTGTCTTTGGATTGTGATGGCAGCGACCAGGATATGAACAATAATAGTGAATCATCTGATTCGTTCTTTGAGTAAAAGTTATGCAAATGGATAGTAGAAAAAAGATTGCTTTAATATACGGAGGCGATTCCTCAGAAGCTGAGGTTTCAGTTAACAGTGGAAAGAATGTTGCCAGCTGCATAGACAGAGCAAAATATATTGTATATGAAATATTGCTAAAGCAAGGTAGTTGGAGGGTGCTTAATCCCAGTGGAGAAGAAGTGTCTCAAGAGATTGCTATGCAAGGACTTGGCAATATATCTTCTGTAGGTGTTGAGGTAGACAAGACAGATTTTTCTTTTACATATGATGGTGTAAAGACCAAGTTTGATCTTGCGTATATAATGATTCATGGAACTCCTGGCGAAGATGGCCTGTTGCAAGGTTATTTTGAAATGATGGGTATTCCCCACAATACTTGTTCAGCTTTTGTTGCAGCCCTTACATTTGACAAACATTCTTGTAAGAGATTTTTGGATTTTGCCGGTATTAAGTTGGCCAAAGATGTATTTATAAGGAGGGGAAGCGAATATTCAGTTGACCAAATTGTAGAAAAACTTGGATTGCCTGTTTTTGTGAAACCTACTAATGGAGGCAGCAGTTTTGGTGTAACAAAAGTAAAGAGAGCAGAAGATCTTAAGGCAGCGGTTGATTTGGTTTTTAAGGAGTATGATTCTGCATTGGTAGAGGAGTGCATTGTGGGTAGAGAGGTTACAAACGGAATATACACCAGTGGTAAGGAACTTGTGAAACTACCCGTTACAGAGATAGTTACAGATAGGGAATTCTTTGACTACCAGGCTAAGTATTTGGGCGAGAGTAAAGAGATTTGTCCTGCGCTAATGCCAGATGAGTTAAGAGACAGAATAACCGATACAAGTGAACTTATATATAATTATATGGGATGTAAAGGTTTGGTGAGGATGGATTACATTATAAGTGGAGAAGATATCTATTTCTTGGAAATGAATGCAGTACCTGGAATGACAGCAATGAGTCTGATACCTGGGCAAGTTAAGGCTGCAGGAATTTCAATGCAAGAGTTTTGTAATACTTTAATAGAGAATATTAAATAATTGACATTAGGAGAGTTTATAAATATAACCTGTGAAAGGTTGATTGACCTTTATACACTGCAAGAGTGTAAAAGTATAGCTGTCAGGCTTTTGGTTGAGCTTGGTGGCTATTCTAATTATACACATCTGGTGGAGCCTGGCCGTGAGATAGTCAAAGATAAGGCAGAAGCTATGCTTAGTGGAGTGGAAAGGATGAGTTGTGGCGAACCATTGCAGTATATATTGGGATATGAGTGGTTTTGTGGTGCAAAATTCAATGTAGCTCCAGGGGTGCTAATCCCCAGACCTGAGACAGAGGAACTTGTAATGCTTATTTCTGGGTATTACAAAGGAAAAGAGAATGTGAGAGTTTTGGATATATGCAGTGGGAGTGGTTGTATAGCATATTCAGTTGCATCTGAATTGGGAAAAGGGGTACAGGCATATGGATGTGATATATCGACCAAAGCTCTTGAAATATCCAAGAAACAGAACATATATGTTGGGGATGAAAAGGTTAAAGTGGATTTTTTCAAGTGCGATGTTCTGCATGAGGAGGCAGAGACTCTAATCAAAAATGAAACTGGTGGAAGTTTGGATGTGATAGTGAGCAATCCTCCATATATTTGCTATGAAGAGAAGGATCTTATGAGATCTAATGTGCTTGATTATGAGCCTCATCTTGCATTGTTTGTTCCCAATGAATCGCCATTGCTGTTTTACAAAAAAATAGCCACCATCTCAAAAGGGTTGCTCAACAGAGGTGGTATGTTATTTTTTGAAATAAATGAACGGTTTGGTGAGCAAACTCAACAGATGCTTTTGCAACTTGGATTCTGCAATTGCAATATTGTAAAGGACTTGAATGGCAAAGACAGGTTTGTTTTTGCAGTTTGCAATCAGTTGTCTTCCTCTACTGAGCCAGGAATATAATCACTGATTGAAATCCAATCGTTTACGTGAGAATCTTGTGTTGTAAAGGTTATTCCTCCGCTTAGGTTCAAATCTACACAAATTGCAATCTTATGCCAAGTTGCGGCAACCGATGTAATTGTCTGTGTTGTTTCAACAATATGAGGTGTGCCATTGGCACTTGTCTTCTTGGAGTTTACTTTTATTGTTATAGTCTTGTTTGCATCAAAATATACCGCATCTGTTGTTGGTGAACCATTCTGAATAATTGTTAGCGTTCTATTGCCATCAGATACTGTAACAGTTGTAAATCCAGAATCAAAATAATTGTTGTAAGAATCATCTAAAGAGATTGATATCTTAGAGTTCACAACCTTACAATTTACAGTAACAGTTATATCTGACTGATCTTCTACAACAATATTATCTGTTTTTCCATAGAATCTAAGTAGTCCATTGGAAGTGTTTGCCTGTTGGTCAGAGCAACTTTGTGCCCACACTGAGTATGTCCCTGGAGCAACAATTACAGGTGCTGTCAAATCTTTTTTTAATCCTAAGCTGTTCTCATTAAGGAACACTTCAAAATTATCTGTGTTTACAGACGATGCTTTAGTAGTATTGTTGTTTACAGAAACATTTACATCTGGGTTTATATCAAAAGTAATGGTTCCAAAATTTGTATTTTCTTTTGAGCAAGAGAATAAAATTGCGGAAATCAACAAAAATGTAAATATTTTATAGGCTATTCTTCTCATTATTTCAATTTTACGATACAAATGTACAAAAAAATTACAAATAATGCTCGTATGCTGCCATATCTATTAATCCGTGTCCGCTCAAATTAAATAGCAGCACCTCTTCTTTACCTTCTTCTTTTGCTTTAAGGGCTTCTCTTATTGTGGCTGCAATTGCGTGGGTTGATTCTGGAGCAGGAATGATTCCTTCAGATTTTGCAAAGAGTATACCTGCATTAAATGTTTCTTCCTGACAAATTGTTACAGGTTTTATATATCCGTCTTCAACCAGCTTACTTACAATCTGGCCACCACCGTGATATCTCAATCCTGCTGCGTGTATCTGGGCGGGTTGAAAATCTTTACCTAAGGTGTACATTGGAATAAGAGGGGTAAGGCCGGCTGTATCACCAAAATCATACTTGAGTACTCCTTTGGATAATTTAGGGCAGCATTCAGGCTCTGCTGCTATGAATTCAGTTGTTTTTCCCTCTGTTAAGTTGTATCTGAGAAACGGAAAACATATTCCGGCAAAATTAGAGCCTCCTCCATAGCAGGCAATCACTTTTGTAGGAAAGTCATCTGCCATTTCCATTTGCATTTGTGCTTCTAATCCCAAGATTGTCTGATGCAATAATACGTGGTTTAGCACACTGCCTAATACATATTTGCAGTCTGGTGTATTGAGAGCCATCTCAACTGCCTCAGAAATTGCTATACCCAAACTTCCCCCACACTCAGGGTCATTTTGCAAGATATTTTTCCCAAAATTGGTGATATTTGTGGGCGAAGCATGAACTTTACCTCCGTAAGTTCTCATTACAAGTTTTCTGTATGGTTTGGCGTTGTAACTGCTTTTTACCATAAAGACATTAAGATCTATACCAAAATGTTGGCATGCCATCCTCATCGCAGAGCCCCATTGTCCTGCACCTGTTTCTGTGGTAAGATTGGTTATCCCTTCTATTTTGTTGTAGTAGGCTTGAGGAATTGCTGTATTGAGTTTGTGAGAGCCAACAGGGCTGACACTTTCATTCTTAAAGTAAATTCTGGCAGGTGTATCCAATGCTTTCTCCAGACCACTTGCTCTAACAAGAGGAGTTGGTCTGTAAATCTTAAGGAGAGTCCTTACCTCTTCGGGAATATCTATAAAGCGCTCTTTGCTGAACTCTTGCTCTACAAGTTCTTTAGCAAAAAGTATCTGCATATCGCTTTTGCTAAGTGGTTCCCTGGTTTTTGGATTCAGAAGGGGAAGAGGTTGGGAAGGCATATCTGCCAATATGTTATACCATTGTTTTGGAATTTTATCCTCTGGCAATGTGATTTTCTTTGTAGTTTTCATATGTTTATGGATTCACTATTATTCTTTGCCTTATAAACTGTAACTTTAAACAAAAAAAGCCATCAGATTTTTCTGTGGCCTTCTAATTTAATATAAATATCAGATTATAAATATGTTATAAAGAATGGCCTACAAAGATATATTCTCTGTAGCACCACCAATAATATGAATTTATAACTTGTTTCATCAAAAATATCTAATTTTCACTTACAAATTTTAAATATATATTCTTAAAAAACAAGTAAAATTTTTAATTTTTAAATTTTTCTCAAACTTTTTCTCTTTTTGAGGAGGTGTTTTGGGAAAAATTTTTTTCTTTGTAAAAGGGGAGTGCGGAAGAAGGGACCGGAATTTAGGGGACTACCAAAAAGCTCCTCTAAATAAAGAGATGAATACAGAAAAAAATTTAAGAGTAGGGAGCAAGTTCTATGCATGTGGAATAGAAGAGAGCTTGAGTTTAGTAGAAGAGCCAAGAATTGAAAATATTTCTGATTCTACGGTAGGGAAGTACGCAGACATATTGTCTGATGTAGGATTTAAGATAGTTTTTGGGAAGGAAGCCAATAAGGATATACTCATGGAATTTCTCAATCATATAATAACAGATAGAGAAATTTTGGATATAGAGTATATAGATAAGGAGAAGAGGGGCGATTATGAGGAGTCGAAAGGTATAGTATATGATTTATATTGCAAGATTAGTGATGGCAGCAGGATAATAGTGGAGTTGCAGCGCAATTGTCAGCCTGATTTTGTAGACAGATCCATGTACTATATGACCCATATGATTCAGGATCAGGTAAGCAGAGGAGAGAAGTCA
Source organism: uncultured Bacteroidales bacterium (assembly GCA_937906795.1). Classification (GTDB taxonomy): domain Bacteria; phylum Bacteroidota; class Bacteroidia; order Bacteroidales; family UBA932; genus Egerieousia. Next base: position 6,110 of record CALCUQ010000272.1, read on the forward strand.
TATGCTATAAGTGCAGTGTATTTTGTAAGTATTCTCAACTTTTGTTTGCAGGAATTAAATAGTCTGCCAGAGGTAAAGAGTCATTTTGTGTTTAGAGAGCTTGAGACAGGGACCCAATTGACAGATAAATATAATATGATATTTATAGAATTGCCAAAGTTTAGCAAGCGTTTGGACGAGATACAAGGAAATGTATTGGATGGTTTCTACTATTGTTTGCGGCATATGAAGATGTTGGAAGAGCGCCCATTGGAGCTTCATCAGAAAGTTTTTGAGTTGTTGTTTAAGGCAGCAAGAGTAGCAAAGATGAACAAAGAAGAATATTTAAACTATATAAGAAATATGACAACAGAACGTGATATAAGAAATCAGATAGACTATGCAACAAAGCTAGCTATCCAAAGAGGCTTGGAGCAGGGAAGAAAATTAGGAATAGAGCAAGGACTAGAGCAAGGAATGGAACTTGGGATAGAACAAGGACGTGAACAAGGACGTGAATCTATACTAAAGCAACTGATAAATTCAAATATTGACACTATGGGCTTGAAACAAGTTGCAAAATTTTTAGGAATGAGCGAGGAAGAAGTTCTTAAGATTAAGGATAAATAGTTGGTTGGGGCAGGATTCTGTCTCTCTAAGAGAAACGTAGCTGCTATCTCCTTGTGTTTGTCTTTAATTACAAACCATGTTAATTATATTCTACTTTGTATTTGTTAAGGATAATGAAATTTTCAGCACGGTTAGATTTTAGATTATTATCATTATGAGAAATAGATACTCTATAAGGATTATTAGATGCTGATAAAGATGCTGTTCTATTAATTTCTGTTATAGGTTTAGCGTTACTTGTTCCTCTTTGAGCTTCCTGAGAGTTTGTTTTTGTTTTTGTCTCGCTTGTAGTAATGCCATCATATATTAATGTGCCTACTGAACTTTCTCCTATACCAGTAGTAGAGTGTACAACTGCTATATAATATTTGATATTTACATTGCTTGGAAGGGTAAAAGTTGGTGTTAATACCCATCCAGAAGACGAACTTGTGCCAAAAAGATAGTTATAGAAATAATAAAGTTGTAATCCGTAAGGTGTCTGAGCAGTTCCACCGGTTTTCCACTGTGCATCATCTTTTAGAATCCAACCTTCAGATGTAATCTGGCTTGTAAGATCTGTTTTCGTGCTCATATCAGGGCTCTCATATGGAATTCCGGTAATATGGCAGGCATTATCATTATCACGGATAATATATAATACATAAGCTGTTGTTGTTACTCCGTCAAAGGTAAAACTCGCTGCTATGGTGTGTTGTCCTTGTGACTGGTTTATAATAGTGGCGGTAGATGTTCCTCCGTTCTCAAGCATTCCTCCTAAACTGTTGTTATCTCCCAACTGGTTTGCATAGTGGGTGGCTGTGGTTATTGAGGTGTAATTAAGCATTGAGTAGCCATCGTATGTAAAACTTAGAGAGTTTTCATAACTGGCAAGAAGCTCTTCACTAACATTTACTTTTACACTAAGGTTCATCACTTTTGTCCCTGTTCCAGCCACATTTGCCCCATTGTCTGTGTCTGATATGTTACCTGCAAGATATCTTGTGTAAGATGTCTCAAAGTTTGATACCACTGTAATGTTGGGATTTGGTGCAGTTACAGTTGTATTTGCACACTTTAGTTCATCACCTTTTACAATACATGTACCTGTAAGAGTATATGGCTTTTGTCTCGACAAATAATCTGTTCCGGAGAAGGTTACATTTCCCAATGAAGTATTGCCAACAGTGCTTCTGACAGTTGTGGAGCTTGAGTTTGTAAGTGAGGCACTCCAGCTGCTGACAGGTAGAGGGCTGTTGTTTGTTGCAGTTACGCTTGCAGTTGATCCTGTAAGGATACCACCAGAAAAGTTATGAGTAATATTGCAACTAAGCGCCAGGTTTACAGGGTCTGTAGCTTTTTCAACTGTAATAGCCTGCGATGCCATTTCAATTTCAGCCCCTTGATACTGGCTATAATAAGATTTGTATGTGTATGTTCCTGCAGGAAGATATATCCAATCCCCAGAAACATTCATAGTTGTTGCACTAAAATTATTGTTGGATGAAATTGTCCTAACTACAGTTGAACCATCGGGATGTATAAGTTCTGCTCTCCATGATGTTACTTTTGATGGCGCACCTTGTAGGTTTGGAGTTGCAATTACCTGAGTCCCAGTTAGGAATCCCCCAGATGTTGTATGATTGTATGAAGCATTGGATGCAATATCAAACCCAGTGAACACTCCCCCCGCATCAATAGTGATGAATGTACCTGCAGAAAAATCGTATCCACTGTTTGCTCCACCATCTGAACTGTAGCTTTTGTACATATTGCCGCTGGCAGAGTTAAAAACAATACTGAATCCTTTAGAAAAGTTTACAGGAGGCATACATATATATGCTTTGCTACCCTCTACATTAACTGAGAATTCACTAACTTCTCCTATAGCAAGAGTTCCATCTGTAAGGTTTACAGTAACGGGGCTCAATTTCTCCTGGTTGTTTCCTTTTACAGTAATGTTGCTCACACCTGCTGGAATGTTTGTAAGTTCAATCATTCCACCAATATGAGAAAGAGCACAATTGATAACTCCATTATCGGGATATGTTGCCTTCCCCCATAAAAATGGTTTGTGAGAAGCATCCTGAGAGGTGAAATCGTATATGGCAGAAACTTTAGAGTCTGCCAAAGAAGCAGAAACAGTATTTGGATAGGTAAAATAGCATGCCTGAGGCTCTGCCGACAAACTTATCTCTCCTTTGAATTTTCCTGTAGAGGAGCCTGCATCAATGGAGTTTAATTGCAGCTGGGCAGAAGCGGTTGACAAATTGTCTTTTCCTGTTGCAAAAAGGGATAGTTTATCCCCCTCTTCCCAGTAAAGCTTTGTGCCGTTTGTTGTTATTTTGGTATTTGCTTTGTCAGTTACATTAACTTCTACAGGATATCCTATAGAAACAGCAATCTCCTCCTTACTGCAAGAAGTCAACAGACTTGAGCATATAAGGAGAAGTAAAGCTGATATATATGTTATGTAACTTTTAAGGGTCATTATTGTTGGTATGGGTTAACTTCAATTACGCCAGGTTCATCGGCAACTGTATCATCTGCTGTAACATTAATATCTAACTGACCATGTGATAAGCTTGCTTTTACTGTAAGTTTGTGCCATGTTTTAGCTTTTAGAGGAACAGTTCCACTGTAAGTTTTAGCTACACCTTCTCTTTGTGTTGAAATAATGTAATTCAACTCTCCAGGATTAAAATAAGCAATCTGAGTATCTAAAGTGGCTTCATTTGTCCATTCAATATCTCTTGATGTCTCCCTTATAGAAGTATTATTCATATTTTAAACTGTTTACCATTTTTTGAAAAATAAAAAGCAATCCGCCTGAATG
>CALCUQ010000273.1 GCA_937906795.1 uncultured Bacteroidales bacterium
ACATTTTTGAGACCAACATTAACGATTGCTTGAGCAAGTACGGTTGCAGTTGTTGTACCATCACCAGCTTGGTCTCCAGTTTTAGATGCAACTTCTTTAACCATTTGTGCACCCATATTCTGGAATCTGTCTTCCAACTCAATCTCTTTAGCAACTGTAACTCCATCTTTTGTAATTTGAGGAGCACCAAATTTCTTGTCAATTACAACATTTCTACCTTTAGGTCCCAATGTTACTTTTACCGCGTTAGCCAATGCATCTGCACCCTCTTTCATAAGGCTACGGGCATCCATATTAAATTTTATATCTTTAGCCATTTTAGTCTGTTTTTAATGTTTACAATTAGATAGTTGCCAAAATATCACTCTGGCGCATAATAATATAAGATTTACCATCTGCGTGAACCTCTGTTCCAGCATATTTGCCGTACAATACTGTATCACCTACTTTTACCTCCATAGGCTCATCCTTTTTACCAGGTCCAACTGCCAATACTACACCCTCTTGAGGTTTCTCTTTTGCGTTATCTGGAATAAACAATCCGCTTGCTGTTTTAGTCTCAGCCTCTTTAGGCTCTACTAACACTCTGTCTGCTAATGGTTTAATATTCATTTTATTTAGTTTTTATTTTGTTGTTTTTTTATTTCATTATTCACTTTGTCTATAATGTGGCAAATTAAGTGCCAAAACAAAGATAACACTCTTTTATGACATTTTGTCATACAAAAAAAAGAAGTGACCGTTTTGGCCACTTCATATACCATAAATGTAGAATACTTATCCAACCAGCCACACCAGCACATGATTGTCAAACACCTCGTAATTCAATTCAAATTCCTCCTGCGATCCATCTTTATCAATAAATGTTGCCTCAATCTCCCCCTCCTCTTTTGGATTGAATTTCTCAACCTCCATCTGCTTTGCAAAATCAACCCCATGCTTGCTCATCCTTTTGTAGATTGCCTCTTTGGCACACCAGTATATTGCAAGCTGCAAATTTCTCTTCTTGTCACCCAAATCATCCCTCTCTTCCTCCGACAAAGCTTTTTTCTCTACAGCAGAAAAATCTCTCTGGATACTCTCAATATCAATGCCCACATCCTCAGTAGGGTGAGTGATTATAGCCACAAATTTATTTGTGTGTGAAATACTTATATGAGTAAGATTATTTTGGATAAAAGGACTTCCATTGTCGTGATGACCCAAATAAACCTTATCCTCAAAAATAGTGTTCAACAAAGCCCTTACAGCCAGTTTTTCTCTTCTTCTGGCCTCACTTTTAATTATAAACAGTTCCTCTAATTCATCATTTGGAATAGAGATTATTCTGAGCAGCTCCTCTTCTGTTTCCGTGACTTCCCAAACAGAAATCTCTGCTCCATTCTTTAACTGTTTCCTTAAATACAGTCCCATTCTAATGTATATTTAATTTTTTATTCAATTCAGTCAACTCCTCAAAATCGCTTTCATCCACAATCTCTCCTACAATTTCCTCCAGAATATCCTCCAAGGTAACTATACCATCTGTTCCACCATATTCATCCACCACCACTGCCAAATGTATTTTCTTGCTTCTGAACTCCTCCAGCAAATCATTTATTTTTTTGCTTTCGGGAACATAATATGCCTCTCTTATATGGTTTTTCCAATCAAAATCATTGTTTCCCTCCAAAAGATACGGCATCATATCCTTTATGTACAAAAAACCTTTAATATCATCTAGATCTTCCTGATATACAGGCAATCTTGAAAAGCCACACTCAGTTGCTATCCTTACAACATCTTCATTTGTAGACTCTATATCAATTGCCACAACATCCACCCTTGGTTTCATGATTTTCTCCACACTTGTAGTTGGAAGTTTCACTATTCCCTTTAGGATTTTTTTCTCTTCACTCGCCGACGATGTTGCAATATCTACCGCCTCAGACAACTCTTCCAGAGTTATTTCTCCACCCAAAGAGATCTTGTCCGAAACTTTTTTTGTAAATCTGCTCATAAGATAGTTAAACGGCAAACCCAATAAAGAGACTATACTCAAAGGAGTTGCCATAAATTTTGCAAATTGCACAGGATATTGTGTAGCAATAAGTTTTGGAACTATTTCTCCAAAAAGAACCAGAATAAAGGTTACAAGAATAGTGCTCACCAAAAACTCCAGCAGAGGATTGCCCTCAAAATCAAATATCAATCCAAGCAACAGAGTTGATATAAGTACAATCAGAATATTTACAAGATTATTGGCCTGCAGAATTGTTCCCAACAGATACTCAGGATTGGAAAGCAATTTCATTACCTTCTCTCCATTCTTGTCTTCATTACTTTTTAGGGAATCCAGTTGCCCGGGTGTAAGCGAAAAGAAAGCAGTCTCACTACCCGATATCAGGGCTGAGCAAACCAAAAGGCAGACAAGCGAAATGCCCATCCATAAAAACTCAAATGTTAGACTACTGGGAGGTTCCAAGTTTTATAAATTATTGGTTTACGATGCAAATATAATTAAATTTCCGTTACCAAAAATTTTTCTAACAAAAAGGCTGGATTATATTGCATTTTTGCCTCTCTCAAACCAAGGTCTCCTGCATCATCCTCTCTGTTAATATATTCAAATGGCAACTGAATATTAGTATTTTCCGTTAATTTATCTGCTTCTAAAGCCTCTGGGGGCATTATAGATTTAAGAAACTCATTTGCTATAGTTGGATAAGCTCCCGTAACAGATGCAAATGCTTTTTCCACATGAACAAGCAAAGTATTGGAATTTAGTCTCTCTGCCAAAGTAAATGCAACCACCTTGCCGTCAACCCTTAAAAGGCCGCCACACAAACCAAGCTGCTCAAAATTTCTTATAGCTGCAACAACAGTACATGCCTCCGCTTCCAAGGTATGTCCATCAGCACAATTCCCATACTGGGCACACCACTCCCTGTTCATAACAAGGCACTCCCCTATATTATCCTTTGTAATTGGCTCATAGCTCCAGTTATAACTGTTTTTGAACCTGTTTATGAAATTCCTCTTTGACTGGAATTTCTTTCCCTTAAGGTAAAGCAGATCTTTTGTATTATAGATATAGTCAAAACTGTCTCTTAGCGGAGTGTATTCAAATTTATCGGGATACAAAGACTCCAGCATCTGCTTCTGGGAAGGCAAAACAGAAAAAATCTTGAGCTCACTTCCGTTTTTCTGAGCATCTGCCTTATACAATGCCAGCACATGTTTAAAATCTTCAATTGTACCTTTCCCTGCGGGCAAAATGTACTGCATACAATCAGCCCAGCCAGGTGATGACCTAACAAGCAAATAGTCCTTATACCTGCATATCTTTGTACTGTAATAATTACGCCACAGATACAGCACACTAAAAT
>CALCUQ010000274.1 GCA_937906795.1 uncultured Bacteroidales bacterium
CCTATAGGGAGGTATAATGCAAGAGAAACCATATCAAATGAGGTGCTTAAATCTGTACACGTAAAAGATATTGCGTGGGGGGCAGGTCCACTGGTGAATACTGTAAAAATGGGCTGGGGAAGAAGTTACAAGGAGGAACAAATAGCGTTTGATTCTTATCCGGTATCGTGGAACTTTTTGAAATTTATGGGAATAGAAGTGCTGGAGGGGCGAGATTTTACCAGTGCGGATGAAAAGAGTGAAAATGGAGTTTTCATTTTTAATCAGGTTGCAAAGAAAAAATTTGGGCTTGTTCTTGGTGATAAGATACAAGGGCACAAGGATCCTACGGAGATAGCAGGTTTTTGTGAAGATATAATTTTCCGTCCTTTACAGTATGAGATTACACCTTTGGCATTTTATGTGTTTGGAAATGATCCATGGTGGCAACCTACCCACTTGTACATAAGATGTGCCGCAGGCTCATCTGTAAAGGATGTAACCTCTGTGATTGCAGACGCAATCCATAAGATAGCCCCATTGTGGCCTGTAGAAAATCTTGATGTGAATTTCTTTGACAAAGAGTTGGGCAGACAGTATGATAAGGAGAAAAATCTTACAAAAATAGTTGCCTTGTTTACCTTTATTGCAATTATAATATCCCTTATGGGGGTATTGGGAATGGTAATTTTTGAAACCCAATACAGGCGTAAGGAGATTGGTGTGCGTAGAGTTCATGGGGCTACTGTTGGGGAGATATTAAGAATGTTCAACGTTAAATTTACTAAGTTGCTTTTGGGCTGTTTTGTTGTAGCATCTGCTATAAGTTGGGCTATTGCTGATTATTATTACAGCACTTTTGCTTACAGTACTAAAATTAGTGTGTGGATATTTGTATTGTCATTTTTATTTGTTGCTATGATTGTTTGGGTGGTTGTAACTGTAGCAAGTTTAAAGGCAGCAATGGAAAATCCTGTAGATTCTCTTAAAAATGAGTAATTTAAAATAAAATTGTTGATGATGTTATGAAAAGCTTTATAGCAATTTTAAGGAAATACAAACTGGCAATGTTTATGAACTTTGTTGGCCTTGCTTTAGCATTTATTGCATTCATGTCATTAATGCTGCAAGTTGAAAACCAACTTGGTTTTGACAGACATTATCCTACTGCCGGTAATATTTTTAGAGTGGATAAAGTAGGTGTTGCCAAGGATGATATTTTCCGTAATATTTTGCCGCGTGGGTATGCAGATGATATTATTGGATCATCTGCACATATTAAGGCTGGGAGTATAAGTTCTCCTTATGTAGGTGAATTGGTGTTAACTACATTGCAAGATGATAATAACCACAAGTTCAGATATGGATGTAATGTGTGTTATCCGCAAATCTTTGATGTTTTTGGAGTAAAGATAGTGGAGGGTAGTTTTGCATCGCTTAATGATTTGCAGCAAATAGCAATTCCTGCTTCTCTTGCCCGTAAGCTGTATGGAGATGAATCTGCAATAGGCAAGATTATATTTCATCACGAACAACATAAGCTTGGAGCATTTCGTTCTTCTGAACTTGTTGTTGGTGCAGTCTATGAGGATGTTCCTAAAAATTCACAGTTTGACAATGATATATATATGCATATTGGGAGTATTCAGGAGGGAAATTATGGAGGTGCAAATTGTGTGTGCTGGTTATTGTTGGATTCTCCAGGCAGTAAGACTCTTGTTGAAGAGTCATTTAACAGGAACTTTAACTATCAGGACACAACATGGCTCACCGATATAGAGCTTACTCCAATTGAGGATATATATTTTGGTGAGGCAGAGGGGGCAGCATATAAAAGTGGAAGTTATTTGGGTATGTGGATAATGTTGTGTATATCGGTAGTGATAATTCTTGTAGGTGGAATTAATTACACAACATTCTTTACGGCACTTTCACCAATGAGAGTGAGAAATATCAATACGCAGAAAGTATTGGGAAGTACTCTTGGGCAATTGAGGCTTTCTTTAATTAGTGAATCTGTAATATTCAGTTTATGTGCATTTGTTTTTGCGTTGTTACTAATAGTCCCTATTACACAGTGGTTAGTGCAGCAAGGTCTCATTTTTACATCATTTGCTTTTTTTGTTAACTGGAAAGTAGTGGCTTTGATGTGTGCTGTATCTGTACTTATTGGTATAATAGCGGGGTTATATCCTAGTTTTTATGTAACCTCTTTGCCCGCTGCGTTTGCATTGAAAGGGGACTTTGGATTTTCAGCAGGTGGCAATGGTTTTCGTACAGGAATGCTGGTGTTTCAGTATCTTATATCATTTATATTGCTTATGGTTGCTATTATTATCAATAGGCAGAATAAGTTTATGATGGAATATGAAAGCGGTTTTGCTAAGGATGATATTGCTGTGGTGGAAATATCGCAGACTCATGTGCTTGATAAATCTGAATGGTTGGCTCAGCAGTTATGTTCTCTGGTGGAGGTTAAAGATGTTGCGTTTTCTATGGAGTTGATAGGTGGCAATGATGAATATTCTGTGTCGTCAATTGAGTTGGATGGTAACACAGTTCAGTTCTATACTCTTTATTGTTCTGCCAATTTTTTGGATGTAATGGGAATTGAGGTTGTTGAAGGGAGGAATTTTACAGATTCGGATAAGGCAGGATCTTTGATAATTAATCAGAAGATGAAAGAACTCGGAGCTGATCTGGAAGATAAAAACAGCAGAGGGGGAATTATTGGAGCGACAGGCCCTGTTAGAATAAACTCTTTACGCAGGGAAGAGGTCCCATTCTGTTATGTTATCTTGCCTAAAGAATATGGGCTAATGCGGCATACATATATAAGATTACAAGATAATTGCGACAAGAAACAGGCTTTGGATAAAATTAATTCTGTACTTACGCAAATGGATCCTGATCACTTGTTTGAAGTAAAACTGTACGAGCAGATTACAAAAGAGTTATATGCAGACCAAATGGTGCAGGAGCAGATAATATCACTTTTCTCATTTCTTGCATGTGTCCTTTCTCTTATAGGAATCTTTGGGCAGGCACTTTTGGATGTCCAATACAGAAAACGTGATATTGCCATAAAAAGGGTATATGGGGCAGATACCATAAGAATACTTAAAGAAGGGGCTGTCAAGTATGTTATAATAGTGCTTGTGTCATTTATAATTTCACTTGGTGTTGTGTGGGTTATAGTAGAAAGATATCTGGAGAATTTTGTGGAACGGATGCCTTTGACAATTTGGCCTTTTGTATATTCTTTTGGTTTGATAATGTCTGTTACAATTGTAATTGTTACAATACAATATTATAGAGCTGCAAACATGAATCCATCCGGTATATTGAAAGCACAATAATGTCTAGTGATGGTAATTTATTATATTTGCATTAACTGGAAATGATTGGCTATGATAAAAAGCAAAGGAAAGATACTGGTAGTGGATGATAACGAAATGAACCGTAAGGTATTCCGCAGTTTGTTAAAAGATACTAAAATGCAGATAGAAGAAGCTGCCAGCGGAAAAGAATGTATCGGGAAAGTGAAAAAGACAGCTTTTCATATTATTTTTATGGATCATA